>NZ_JAXCID010000052.1:0-22884 GCF_035985125.1 Arthrobacter sp. CG_A4
GCACCACTACGACGTTGGCAACAACTTCTATGCCCTCGTCCTCGGCCCGTCCATGGTTTACTCCTGCGCGGTCTGGGACGGTCCGGACACCGGCCCGGACGCGGCCCAGAACGCGACGGCGGCTCCGGGCCCGGCACAACGCCGAAGCCGGAGCCTCCCGGCAGTACCCTACCGTTTGAGGCTGCCGAGCTCCTGCAGGACCTCGTCAGAGGTGGTGATGATGCGGGCGTTGGCCTGAAAGCCGCGCTGGGCGACGATCAGGTTGGTGAATTCCTGGGAAAGGTCCACGTTGGACATTTCCAGGGACCCGCCGGTCAGGCTGCCGATTCCGGCGTCGCCCGCTCCGCCTAGCTGCACGCCGCCGGAGTTGGCGGTAGCCACGTAGGACGAGCCGCCGGCCTTCTCGAGGCCGGAGGGGTTGGTGAACTTGGCGAGCGCGATCTTGGCCAGGACCTGCTTGACGCCGTTACTGAAGGAACCGATCACCGAACCGTCGTTGCCGAGGGTGTAGGACTGCAACTTGCCGGCGGCGGCGCCGTTCTGGCCGCTGATGGCGAGTGAGGCCACGCCGGCGAATCCGGATGCCTTGGAGAGGTCTACGTCAACGCCGCCAACCGACAGCGGGCCGCTGGCCACCAGCACGCCATCGGGCTGCTGTGTCAACGTGATATTCGAGACCGCCGCGCCGTTTTTTGCGGCAACATCCCAACCCGTCGCGGTCTTGGAGAAGTCGATGGTGAGATTCCGCTCGGCGCCGTTGGAGTCAAAAACCTTGACGACGCGCTGAAGGGTGGTCGGCACAGGAGCGTCGCTGGGCAGGTTGCCATCCATAGTCGCCGAGGTGGTGGCCTTGGCCGGCACCAGGGTGTTCCCGTTCACGGTGATGTCGCCCACCGGACCGCCGGCGTTAACCACTCCCGCCACGGCGCTCCAGCCCTGCAGGATGCCGCCGTCGGGGCTGACCAGCTGACCGGAGGCGTCGGGGCTGAATGCACCGGCGCGGGTGAAGAGCTGCTGGCCGCCCTTACTGGTGACGAAGAAGCCGTCGCCGGAGATCATCATGTCCGTGGCGCGGCCGGTGCTCTGCGAAGAGCCCTGAGCGAAGTTGGTGCTGACGCCGGCGACGCGGACGCCGAGGCCGATCTGGGCGGGGTTGCTGCCGCCGGTTTCGGCCTGGGGGCCGGTCGCGCCCTGCGTCATCTGGGACAGCGTGTCCTGGAACTGGGTGGAGGAAGCCTTGAAGCCGGCCGTGTTGACGTTGGCGATGTTGTTGCCGGTGACGTCCAGCATGGTCTGGTGGGCGCGAAGGCCGGAGATTCCGGAGTACAGCGAGCGGAGCATGGGAACTGCCTTTCTACGGGTGGAAAACTGGTCAGGAAGCGGCCGGAGCGGTGAGCCCGGTGATGGAGTCGAGGGGAATGGAGAGGTCACCGACCTTGACGGTCGGGACTGCGCCGGAGTAGGACACGGAGCTGGCGATGCCCGTGCCGGTGGTGCCGTCGCCGAGAGTGTAGCCGACGGAATGGCCGATCAACTGGGCGGCGGCCTGCCGCATCTGGAGGGAGAACCCTTCCTTGCTGTTGGTGGTCAGCTCGGACATCTTCTCCATCATGGAGAGCTGGATGGTCTGGCTCATCATCTGGTTGGTGTCCATGGGCGCGCTGGGGTTCTGGTTCTTCAACTGGGCCACCAGGAGGGACATAAAGACCTCTGAATCCATGGTCTGTACGGGCGCGCGCACGGCAGCGGCCTGCGGGGTCTCCCCCGCGGCTGTGACCGGCTGTGAGGCGATGGGCTGGATCGTCATGAGTCGCGTTCCTTCGTGTCAGACAAGAATGTCGAGGGTGGTTTGAGCGCCGTTCAGGATTCTGGCGTTGCGCAGGGTCCCGGCGTCCGCGAGGGCATCCCAGCGGTGTCCGGGGCGCGGGTCGCCCGGGCCGTTCCGGCTGCCCGGTCCGGCGCCGCCGTCCCTGCCAGTGCCGTCCCGGCCGTCCGCATCCTGGTCTCCGCTACCCCGGGCCGCTGTGCCGGGGCCGCCGTGTTCCGAGACATCGAGGCTGGCGCCGAAGCCGGCATCGGCGAGCTCTTTGCGGAGTTCCGGCAGCATCCCGCGGATCGCCTCGCGGCCCGCATCGCCCGGGGCGAAGAGCTCGATCCGGACGCCCGCGGAATCGATGTGCGCCCTGACCGTCATCGGCCCTAGGTCCTCCGGAGTCACCTGCAACGTCATGATGTGCTGCCCGTGGGACGCACCGGCCAGCGTGAACAGCGGCTTGGCCAATTGCGGCTGGAGTGCGGCGCCGGGCTGGGACGGCGCCTGGGCCGCGGCCGGCGCCGGGGCCGGCGGGACGGGCGCCGCTGCCGGTGTCGTCCCGGGCTGGTTGGCCGGCGTTGCGGCTGCTGCCGCGCCGGCCGCGGCGAGCGCATCCGCGGGCCCTGCCGCATCTGTTCGGACCGTCGTACCTTCGGCCGGCCCGACGGCGGCGACGGCAGCCGCGCCGCCGCTGGCAGCCATGACAGTTGCCAGCAATGCCGGTGTTACGGCCGGCGCGGGCGTTGCAGGCGGCGGCGCGACGGCCGTTGCCGCAGCAACGCCCTGCAGTTCCGCGTTTCCCGTTACCACGATTCCAGGCACAGCGATTCCCGGCACAGCCGTGGCCGTCGCCGCTGCGGCCGCGGGAGCAGCGGCTTGAAAACCCTTGGCAGGCGTCGTGAGCGGGGCATGGGCGACCGTGGGGGCAGTGGCTCCCGTGGTGGCCTCGGGAGGGGTGGCCGGAGCCGGAGCCGACGGTGCCGCCTGGCTTGTTCCGCCCGCCGGAGCTGCCACAGCAGCCGGGGTGATTCCGCCCAGGAGTGCTGCCGGCACCGCAAGGCGCGGATCAGGTCCGGGCGTTGCCCCGGCCGCAACGGCAGAAAGGGCTGATGACAGTTCGGAATCACTGGTCACCGGGAGTCCGGGTACCGCGGTCAGCTCGCCCTGTTGGGTCGCCTGCGGGTGATTTCCTGCAATGCCGGCTGCCAGCTGCGCGTTGCCGGCAAATGCCGCCGAATCTTTCGCCGAGGCGTCGGAAGGAACCTGCGCGGGGTCAGCAAGTGCGTCGCGCACGGTCGGATCGGCGTCGGGCGCCTTTCCGGGACGAACATTGTGGACGTCGTTGAAGACGGCGTCGAAGGAGCCCGCGTCGGGGCCTCCCGCCTCGGGCCGCGACCGCGTCCCTTGCTGGGTGCCCCGGCCCTGGACCGGTCCGGTCAGCGTGGCTGCGAGATCCAGGCCTTTCATGCCCCGGCCCCTGCCGGAACGATCCGCCGGATGGACGTCAGGTTGGAGTGCTGTTCCCAGGCGTCGCGGATCTGGATGGTTTTTCCCGGGACGGGGGCGTCGATCGCCTTGCCGTTGCCCAGGTAGATGGAGATGTGGTTCCCGCCGAAGCTGACCAGCAGGTCGCCGGGCTTGGCTTCGGCCAGCGACGCGACGGGCGTCCCCTGGCTCATCTGGTCGCTCACGACGCGGGGAATCTCGATGCCGAGGTCCTTGAAGACCCGCTGCGTGAAACCGGAGCAATCCATTCCGGTGGCGGGGTTGGTGCCGCCCCAGACGTAGGGAACGCCGATGTACTTCTTCGCCATGGCCACCACGTCGGTTCCCGTCGCTGCGCCGGCCGCGGGAACTGTGCCGGGCGCGGTGAGGCCCTTGAGCGCCCCCACCGCCGTCGTGCTTCCCAGCCCCAGGCCGTTGGCGAGGGCAGAACTTCCGGCGCCGGCGGTCCCGCCCATTGCAGCGCTCAGCGCTTCGGTGAAGGAGGCGGCATCGCCGCTTCCGGTCCCGGTGGCCAGCGAGGCCGCGGCGGCGGACTTCAGCGCGGCGGCGTTGCTTTCGGACGCGGCGGGCTTCGTCAGCTCCGAAATCATGGACTGGATGCCCTGCATCCGGCCGATCGCCTCGGTCATGCTCATGACGTCACCGGCTGCTCGTCGCGGTGCCAGACGGTCGAGGCGATCTCGTCCAGGGCCGACTGCTCCACCCTGAGATCCTCGGTGCTGACCTCCGCATCGTGCCGGGCCTGCAGCTTCTCCAGGCCCACGGAGCGGGTGCGGGCGGCGATGAACTCGCTGCGGGCATCGGCTTCCTCGGTTTCGGCCATCTGTGCGAGGTGCCGAAGGTCCGTGAGCATGCTATGCGATGAAGACCGTGCGGCCGCAATCGCCCGCAGGGACACCGCGGATGAGCTGGGGTTGTCGGTGGCGGCGAGCTCCCGGCGCGCGGCCGTTTCCCGGGCCCGGACGGAACTGGACCGCGACCGGGCGCGGGCAAGCCCGGTGGCGGCCTGGTCCTGCTGGATCTGGCGAAGGCGCAGTAGCCCTGCCAGGGAGAATTGGCGGTTCATGCTGCGGCTCCCAGGATCGAAGTGAGGTTTTCGAGCCGCATCCAGGACTCGGGGTGGGCCGTGGATTCATCCATCGGCTGCTGCAGGAAGCCGTTCACGTCCTGCTCGTGGTTCAGGGCGGCGTCCACCAGCGGATTGGTGCCCGTCTGGTAGGCGCCGACGTCGATCAGGTCCTGTGCCGCCTTGCGCGCCGCGAGGACCCGGCGCAGGGTCGCCGCCGCCTCGAGGTGCGGGCGGGTGCTGACCTTGGTGGCGACGCGGGAAATGGAGCCGAGCACGTCCACCGAGGGAAAATGCCCGGTGACGGCGAGTTTCCGGTCCAGCACGACGTGGCCGTCGAGGATGGAGCGGGCGGCGTCGGCGATCGGTTCGTTGTGGTCGTCGCCGTCGACCAGCACGGTGTAGATGCCGGTGACGGAGCCGGTTTCGGCGGTGCCGGCGCGTTCCAGCAGCCGGGCCAGGACGGAAAAGGTCGACGGCGGGTAGCCGCGGGTGGCGGGAGGCTCGCCGGCGGAGAGGCCGATCTCGCGTTGGGCCATGGCCACCCGGGTGAGTGAGTCCATCATCAGCACCACGTCCTGGCCCTTGTCCCGGAAGGATTCGGCGATGCGGGTGGCGGTGAAGGCCGCGCGCATCCGCATCAGGGCGGGTTCATCCGAGGTGGCGACGACCACGACGGAGCGCGCCAGCCCGGCGGGGCCAAGATCATCCTCGAGGAATTCCCGGACTTCACGCCCGCGCTCCCCGACGAGGGCGATCACCGAGACCTCGGCGTCCGTGCCGCGCGCGATCATCGAGAGCAGCGAGGACTTGCCCACGCCGGAGCCGGCGAAGAGGCCCATCCGCTGGCCCTTGCCCAGGGTGGTCATCGTGTCCAGGACCCTCACCCCGGTCTGCAGGGCCGTGTCGATCCGGGCGCGCTTCATGGCGTTCGGGGCTTCGTTGTCGATCGGCACGCGGGGGCCGCTGCTGAGCGGGCCTTTGCCGTCGATCGGGCGGCCGAGTCCGTCGATGACGCGGCCGAAGAGTCCCGGTCCGGTGGGGACCAGCACGGTGCCGCCCTTGGCCCGGACGGGATCGCCCGCCGCAACACCGGCGAGGCGGCCCAGCGGCATGCAGCGCACCGAGCCGGCCATTGCGGCGACCACCTCGGCGTCGAGGCCCGGGTCCTGCCCCACGGTCACCAGATCGCCCAGCGCGCAGTCCAGACCGGACACTTCCAGGCCCAGGCCCATGACTGAGGTGACGACGCCGATCCGCTGCGGGCAGGCGGCCTTGATTGCCGCGGCGTAGTCAGCACCCTTGGGGCGCCACCCGGCGATCATGGCCGGTCCCCCGGCGCGCTGTCGCCCCGGCCGTGGTCTCCGAGGAGGGCGGTGCGGGCGCGGGACAGGGCGCTGCCCAGGCCTGCATCTAGCCAGCCCTGCTGGTAGTCGACCCTGGCGTCGCCGCGGTTCAGCGCCCGGTCTGCTATCATTCGCAGGCCGGCCGGCAGTCCCTGGCCTTCGCTGCCGAGAACCTCGATGTCGGCCGGGTTGAGCCGGATCGCCAGCACGGTGGCGTCCTCGTTGCCGGCGAGGGCCCGGTCCAGGGCGGCGCGCGCCGTCCGGGTGCCTTCGGCGAGTTCGTAGCCCAGGATGGCCTCCGCGAGTTCCAGCGCGGTGCGGGCCAGAACCTCTTCGGCGTCCGCCAGGGCCCGGACATTGCGGAGAGTGAAGTCGGTCCGTGCCACAGCCAGGGCGCGCACGGCACGGTCAAGGTCCTGTTGCCCGGCGGCCAGCGAGGCAGCCTGTTCGGCCGCCATCCGGTCCCGCCAGCGGCGCTGTTCCTTGGCGGCGGCGCGGACGCCCGCGGCATAGCCGGCGGCGTGGCCCTCGGTATAGCCGGCCTGGTCGCTGGCAGGGCCGCTCGAGCGCAGCGAAGGGAAGATGATCCGCGCCGGTGCGCTGCCGGCGTCGGACCCGTCAGTAAACATAGTCTTCTTCGTCGCGGTGAATGGTGATCGCGCCTTCGGCGTCCAGCTCACGGATGGAGCGGACGACGGCGGCCCGGGCCTCTTCGATCTGCGAGGCCCGCAGCGGGCCCAGCGCAGCGATCTCGGCTTCGAGGATTTCCAGGTTGCGGCCGGAGACGTTGGTGGTGATGCTCTCCAGCACGGCTTCGGAGGCGCCCTTCATAGCGACGGCCAGCACGGTCGATTCCAGGCCGCGCAGCACCAGTTGGGCGTCGCGGCGTTCGAGCTTGACGATGTCCTCGAAGGCCACCATCTGCGCCCGGATCTCCCCGGCGAGCTCCGGATTCAGCAGGTCCAGGCCGTCCAGCACGGAGCGCTCGGTGCTGGCGTCGGCCTTGTTGATGATCTCCAGCAGCGGCTGGATACCACCGACTACCTTGGACGCCTGCTGCGAGACGGCGGCCCCGCCACGCACTTTCAGGGTCTCCGCCACAATCCCGATCGCTTCGGGTGCGCCGGAACCCATCGTGGCGATGCACAGGGCCACGTCGGCCCGGAGCGAGCCCGGCAGCCCGGACATCACGGTGGAGGCCTTCCGCGGGCTCAGGTGGGCGAGGACAAGGGCGATGGTCTGCGGAAGTTCGCCGTCGATGAGGGCAAGGACCTGCACGGGCTCAATGTCTTCGAGGAATTCGAAGGACCGGCCCGCCACGTTCAAGGCCAAACGGTTGATCAGCCCGGCGGCCTTCGTTGCACCGAACGAGGCTTCGAGGAGGTTTTCGGCAAGTTCCCGGCCGCCCCGGGCCTGGCGGGGTGAGGATAGGGCGCTTTCCCGGAATTCGGTCATGACCTGCTCGGCCACTACCGGGTCCACCTTCCGGAGGCGCACAATCTCGGCGGCAATCTCTTCGGCCTCCGAATCCGTGAACTGCGCCATCACCAGGGCGGCGTTGGTCGGGCTCATCTGCATCAGGACCACGGCGGCCCGCTGGGTGCCGGTAAGTGTCGATTCGACGAGTTTCATACCGGTTGCCTGTCATCCATCAGCCCGCGCAGATAGTCGGCCACCTTCTCGGGGTTGTTCGCCACCATGCTGTCAATTTCAACGCGTTGCCGCTCGGCTTCCAGCTGGGAGGACGACGGCGGCAATGGCGGCAGCGCCGCCAGCGGGATGGCCGAGGTAAGGGGCGGGGCTTCGAGCGCCGAGACGGCGGGCATCACCGGCATCAATTCCAGGTCCAGACGTTCGCCGAGGTCCACGGGCTCGCGCTTCTGCCGGCGCCGCAGCACCATAGCGATGACGAGGGCGAGGATCAGCAGTCCCAGCAGGATGCTGCCGGCCGTAATCAGGGTGCCGAAGAACGCCGACTGTTTCTGGGCCTCGAGGTCGGCTTTTGCAGCCTCAAGGGAGGCGGCTGCCTGATCTGCGGCGGCGGTGCTGAACGGGACCACTTCCACGGTGACCACGTCGCCCCGGGCCGCGTCGATGCCGGCAGCGGCGGTGACGAGGGACGTCAGCGAGCCCAAGTTCAGTCCGCCGGCTGCGGACTGGTTGACGGCCACGGAGATGGTCTGCCGCTTGACGGCGCCCGGCGGGATCACCCGGTCCTCGGTGATCTTGTTGACGGCGTTGTTCTTGGTGGCAGTCGAGGAGTCGAAGCTGCCGTTGCCGCTGGTGCCGCCGGGGACGGCGATGTTGTCCGGGCCGAGGACGCCCGCGGCGCCTCCCCCGGTCCCGGTGTATTTCTCGGTTTTGGATGACTCGCTCAGCGGCAGGGCGCCCTCAGCATTGGCGAACGTTTCGCTCTTCTGCTGGGCTGATTCTCCGGTGACGTCGGCGGCTACGGCCACCGTGGAGTTGCCCGGGCCCACCACGCGGTCCATCACGGCTTTCACGGCGTCGGACGTGCGCTGCTGGTAGTCGGTGGCCTGCTTGCTCGCCGATCCGGCGGCTCCGGCGCCCACCGAGGACAGGACGTTGCCCTGCGAGTCGACGACGGAGACGTTGGCGGGCTTGAGGTTTTCGATGGCGGCGGAGGTCAGGTGGACGATTGCCTGGACCTTGTCGCCGGAAAGTGTAGTGCCGGGGGCGGTTTCCACGAAAACGGAGGCGGTGGTGTCAGGGGTTTTGGACACGAAGACGGTCTTTTCCGGAATCGCGAGCCGGACTGCGGCGGTCTTCACGCCGTCCATGGCCGTGATTGTGCTCGCCAGCTCACCCTCGAGGGCCCGCTTATAGGTGACGGACTGCTGGAATTCCGAGGAGGTAACCCCCATTTTGTCCAGCAGGGAGTAGCCGGTGGCGGCGGCTGTCGGGAGCCCCGCGGCGGCCGCCTTGAGCCGCTCGTCGTAGACCTTGGCCTGCGGCACGAGGATGGTGGAGCCGCCGTCGCTGAGTTCGTACGGCACGCTGTCTTTGCGCAACTGCTCCACGATGCCGTTGGCGTCGGTGTCCTTGAGGCCGGAGAACAAGGGCGTCATGGTGGGTCTGGAGAACCACGCGGAGAGGGCAATGATGCCTACCACCAGCAGGGCAGCGCCGATCGCGGCGAGGGTGCGCTGACCGGTGGTGAATCCTTTGAGGCCCGATCCGAAGCGCCGGAAGAAGCCGGTAATCTGCGGTGGCATCAGGCCTGCATCCTCATGATCTCGTTGAACGCGTCGACGCCTTTGTTGCGGACGGCCGCCACCAGCTCAAGGGTGATCTGGGCGCGGCTGGCGGCGAGGGTGGCGTTGTGAATGTCGTCCAGGTTGCCGGTGACGGCCGAGACAGCGAGCTCTTTCGACGTCGACTGCAGTTGCTGGAGGTTGTCCACCGCGCCGGTCAGCGAGGCGCCGAAGGCGGAGCCGTCAGTGCCGGCGGGCGCGCCGGCACCGGAAAGGTAGTCCGTGGGCATAACGCCCTGGACGGGGGCGATTGGGGAAACAGGCATCAGGATCTTCCAATCTCAAGGGCGGCCAGGTAGGTTTCACGGGCGCGGTCCACCACCTGCGCGTTGGCCTGGTAGCCGCGCTGGGCAATGATGAGCGCGCCCATCTGCTCGGCCATGTCCACGTCCGGGTACTTCACGTTGCCGTCGGCATCCGCCAGCGGGTGGTCCGGCTGGTAGACGATCCGGCCCTCGCCGCTGCCCAGCTGGGTGCTCTTGACGTAGACGCCGGTGCCTTCGGCGCCCTCGGCCGCTTCCACGTACTTGGTCTGAAAGGCGGGTCCGTTGGTGCTTGAGGCGTTGTTCATGTTGGCCAGGTTGTCCGAGACGGCGTCGAGCCACTTGCGGTGCACGGTCAGGGCGGAGCCGGCGATGCCGATCGCGTCGAACGTCACTAGTTGGTCCTCATCGCAGCGCGCACGGCGTTGAATTCCCCGCCGATGGCGCGGGCGGCGAACTGGAAGCGCAGCACGGTGTCGATGTTGGACAGGGTCTCGGTGTCCAGGTTGACGTTGTTGCCATTCAGCTGGGTGGGTTCCAGCGAGGTGCCGGTGGCGGCGGCAACGCTGCCGTCGCCGGACTTCACGGAATCCGCTAGGGCTGCCTCGAAACTGACGCGCTTCGCGTGGTAGTTCGGCGTGTTGACGTTCGCGATGTTGTTCGCGATGGAGCGCTGGCGCAGCGCCAGGCCGTCCATGGCGCTGGCCAAGGCGGCGGAAGTCACGGATTCGAGCACAGTGTCCTGCCTGGGATGGTTTCGGGTGGCCGATCCGTGGCCGTCAAACGAGCGATCCGTGCTCTAACAGTGGTTATCGGCACTGCTCAGCCGCGCGTTAGGAGAAAATGCGACAGGTTTTTCCTAAGGTTTGTGCCGGACGCTTCTTAACTGCTGACGTCAAGATAGATGGCGGCCGAAGGGTCTCCGACGCCGGGCACCGAGGAGACCGCGTGGAGCTGCCGTGCCAGGTCCCGCCGGGCATCCTCCAACCGCTGGGCCACACGCTGCTGGGCGGCAGATAGGGCAACGGCACGACGGCGGGCTTCGGCGGGCAAAGGACCCGTCAGGACAGGCGGCGTCCAGCGCTCGCGCGGGCTGGCTGCGGCAGCGTGGTGGGGCGCTGACAGGGGACCAAGCGGGTCCTTCAGCGTCCGTTCGGCCACCGCAACAGCCGATTCCAGGACGTCGAGGATGGCGGCCCAGGCGCTGAGGGAGGATTCCGTCTCGTGGGCCGCTCCGGGTGCGGCCGCAGCCCGCTCAGCCGAAGCCAAGGCTTCCACCGCCGCTGCCGGGCTGGGTGTTCCAGGCGCCGGCCCCTGAGCGCCCTGCAGCTGCAACGGCCGGGATACTCGGGGACGGCGAAGGGACGGACGCCGACGTCGGAACGGCGGCCGCTGCTTCATGCCAGGTCTGCCGCAGCGGCTCCAACAATTCGATGGCTTCCCGGGTCAGCGCGGCATCCCGCTGGATATTCGCATTGATCAGTGCCGTGGAGACGTAGTTGTAAACCCCCAACAGGCCGTTGGCCCCGTCCCAGGCGTCCACCTTGAGCGAGGAGGAAAGTTCGGAAACGATCGCCTGGGCGTGGAGCAGATTCTCAGAAGCGACCGCCCAGTTGGCCGACTGCTGCGCCGCTTCGGCCCGGCCCAGGTCCAGGAGGAGGCGGTCGTAGAGCATGGTGAGCAGCCGCGCCGGCGGCGCGGACAGTACGGAATCAGCCAGGTACTGGTTCCGCTGGGCAGCGCTTCCCGAACCGTTGCCGTATCCGCCGAAGGTGGTGGTGCTCATGCTGAGTTACTTCCTGAGAGACCTGCAAGTTGGGAAGAAAGCCACGCGGACTGGGCTTTCATGCCGCTGAGAGCGACCTCCAGCGCGGAGTAGGTCCGCTGGAGGGTTTGTTTGCGTGATGCCAGGCGGGTGTCCCAGTCGGAAATGCGCTGGCCCAGTTCTTTGACCGCACTTTGCTGACCCGTGATTTGGGTGGTCAGTGTGCCGCTGTACTTGTCCGAGCCTTGGTTTGCGGCGGCAGCCACCCGGGTGGCGATCTCCTGCACGCTGGCCGTGACGGCCGCCGGGTTGGCGGCCAGTGCGGCGGCAAATTTCTTGTCGTCGAATTCGAGAGTGCCCGATTTGGTGATGCTGATCCCGATCTCCGACGGTGACCGCGGCGGTGTGCCGACGGGGACCGAGGCTGCCGAAAGGATTTTCTGGTTGAGGTCCCGGACGGTGCTTTCCCCGTTGAAGATGCCGGCAGAGGTGCCGGTTCCGTTGCTGCTGACAGCGGTCTTGGCCGCCACCAGGGAGAAGATACCGTTGAGTCCCGCGACCAAATCAGCGGCGTTCTTGGCGATGGCCGTGTCGTCGCGGGCCACCGTCAGCGTGACCGGGGCAGCGCTCACCTCCTTGACGCTCACAGAGACGCCGGGGACGACGTCGGTGAATGTATTCGTCGACGAGGTCACGGTCTGCGCAGCCGCCGATCCGGCCCAGAGCTGAATCTCGGCGTCCTGGGCATCTTTGGCGTTGGTGAAGACCGTGCCCGGGTCGCTGATGGTGAAGGAGCCGGCGCTGCCGGAAGCGCTGGCGGCGAATTGCAGGCGGAATTCGCCGCCGCCAACTGCGACTTTGCTGGCAGTCACACCGGCGCCGGCGGCGTTGACTGCCGTGACGACGTCGTCCAGCAAACTGGTGAGCGGGGAGACGGTGACCGCCTGGCCGCCGCTGGTGATGGTCATGGTGGTGTAGGGCCAGGCCGCGACTTTTCCGGAGACGGTGACCTGGGTCTGGGCCAGCTTGTTGACGGTGAAGTCGATAGCACCTGCCTTCGCGGAGGCTGTGGTGGTGGCGAGGACCTTGTCGCTGCTGGTCGTCGCTGCGGTCAGCGCAAGGGCGCCGGGCTTGGCCACCGCTGTTGCCAGCGTGGCGAGGGCTGCGACTTTTGCATTCAGGCCTTGGAGGGCGGACACCATGGACTGGACGTCGAAGGACTTGTTCTTCAGCTGGGTCTGCGGAATTGCCTCGACCTGCATCAACGAGTTGATGAGGGAGGTGGTATCCAACCCGCTGGCTAGGCCGTCCAGTGAAATTCCCATGGCTGCTTCTCCTTGGCTGGGCTGGGATCCTGTTGCAAAACTCGGGTACTGCGCGGAAGGGCCGGACGGTGGATTGCTCCAACCGCCCGGCCCTCACCGGTCAAACTGTGCTACCGGAAAGTGCCCGGAGCGGTTTAGCGCAGGAGCTGGAGAACGCCCTGGCCGGACTGGTTTGCCTGGGCCAGCATCGCGGTGCCGGCCTGGGAGAGAATGTTGGCCTTGGTGAACTTGACCATTTCCTCAGCCATGTCCGTGTCGCGGATGCGGGAGTTGGCGGCCGACAGGTTCTCCTTGGAGACGTTCAGGTTCTTGATGACGCTCTCGAAGCGGTTCTGGCTGGCGCCGAGATCTGCCCGAGCGGTGGAGACAGCCTGGATGTTGGTGTCCACGGTGGCAATCGTCGTCAGTGCCGTCGCCGCGTCCTTGAAGCCATCCGTGGCCGCGGTGCCGAGGGCAGTGACTGCGGTACCAACCGCTGCGATGTCCATGAACTTCACAGCAATCTGATCAGCGGCAGCCGTGCTTCCGGCACCGACCTGGAAGGTCAGCGTGGCCGTGACGCCATCAAGCAGTTTGGTTCCGTTGAAGTTTGTTGACGCACCGATGCGGGTGAGCTCTTCGCCGAGAGCCTTAACCTCCGTGGTAATCGCCTCGCGGGACTTGATGCTGTTGGAGTCGTTGCCGGCCTGAACGGCCAGGTCACGGACACGCTGCAGGATCGAGTGGACCTCGTTGAGGGATCCTTCAGCGGTCTGGATGACGCTGATGCCGTCCTGGGCGTTGCGGGCAGCAACTCCCATGCCGCTGACCTGGGACTTCAGGCCCTCCGAAATGGCCAGGCCGGCCGCGTCGTCGCCGGCGCGGTTGATGCGCAGGCCGCTGGACAGCTTCTCCAGGGACTTCGACAGGTCGTTCTGGGTGTTGCTCAGGTTGCGGTAAGCGTTGTTCGCAGCCAGGTTGGTGTTGATCTGCATTCCCATGATGATTCCTCCGTGATTGGGATGATGTGCGAAAGCCCGTCCGTGGGCCTTCAGGAGTAGCTATCGCCATTTCGGCAGGGCAGGTAAGGAGAAACCCGAAATTCTTTTCCAAAGACCCCGTATCCCAAACCATTCCCCGCGTTGTCAGCCGCATTTCCGCGTTGTCAGCCGCGTTCCCGCTAACGGATGACATCCCCCGGCCGATAGTTTCCACGAACCCTGCTGACGGGTGCAGCACACACCTTAAGTACTGCCCGCCCGGCACCTCCGCATGAAGTCACCGAAAGGGAGCCCTCCGGACCATGGCCATCCACGAACTATCCGCCCTGTTGTGGCGGGAGCGCGAACTCCTGGACGTCCTGACGTTCAAACTGGAGGAAGAGCAGCTGCTGCTGACCTCAGGCAAATCCCGCTGGCTGCAGCACGGCACCAAGGAAGTCGAACAGGTACTGGTGCATCTGTCGCAGGCCAGCCTGGCCCGCACCATAGAGGCCGCCGTCGTTGCCGAGATCTGGGGCCTGCCCAGTGACGCTTCCCTGGCGGAACTGGCCGCAGCGGCACCGGAAGGCGCCTGGTCCGAGGTCCTCACCGCCCACTTGACCGCGCTTACCCGCCAGGCCGCCCTGATCAAGGAATTGCGCGACTCCAACGAGCAATACCTGCGCACCGCCGTCCGCTCCACCCAAGAGTCCCTCGCCAACTTGAGGCCGGTGGCCGGCACCTACGACGCGCACGGCAAGACCGGGGAATCCGCCGGTTCCCGCATCTTCGACAAACAATTCTAAGGAAGCGACCATGAGCACCTTTGGCGCCCTGAACACCGCCTACCGTGGACTGACCGCAGCCCAGCAGGGCATGAACGTGGCCGGCCAGAACATCGCCAACGCCGCCACCGAGGGATACACCCGGCAACGCGTCGAGCAGTCCTCGGTATCGGCGCCCGCCCGTGGTCTCTTCTCCGGCGGAGCGTTACAGCCGGGCCAGGGCGTGTCCGTGGACGCCATCGCCCGGCTCGGCAACAGTTTCCTCGACGGCGGAGTCCGTTCGACAAGCGCCCAGGCCGGCTACGCCAGTGTCCGTTCCTCCGCCCTGCAAGGCATCGAGGGCATCCTTCGGGAGCCCGGCGACAACGGCATCTCCACCGCACTGCACGGTTTCTGGTCCGCGTGGCAGGGCGCCGCAGCCCAGCCGTCCCAGGACGGCCCTAAAGGACTGCTCCTCAATGCCGCCAACTCCGTGACTACCAAGGTCTCTTCCGCGTACCAGGCCCTCGACTCACAGTGGACCAGCGTGCGCGGCCAGGCTCAGGACGCGGTGACCTTGGTCAACGCTGCCGCGGCCCAGGTGGCCACCTACAACACCACCATCCGGTCCACCCTGGCTGCCGGCGGCTCCGCGAACGAGCTGATCGATGCCCGGGCCAAGCTCACGGAAAAAATCGCTGGCCTGGCCGGCGGCACCGTTCGAGAACAGGCGGACGGTACCGTAGATGTCCTGGTCGGCGGCAATGCCCTCGTGACCGGCGGCTCGGTCCGAACCCTGGCCCTCTCGGGATCGCCGTCGGACCGGATGGGATCGCCGGTGCAGCTGCTGTGGAAGGATCCGGCCGGAGTAGCAGCGCCCGACGGCGGCGAACTCGCCGGTGCGTTGTCCGTGCTGGCGCCCGCCTCCGGCGGCTCCGGCGGCGCCATCGCCGAAGCGGCCGAGTCCTACAACAAATTTTCTTCGGCCCTCGCTACCGCGGTGAACGCTGTCCACCGCTCGGGCATCACGGGTTCCGGCGCCACAAAAGTCGATTTCTTCACCACCAACGGCACAGGACCCGCTGCACTGAGCATCTCGGGCCCAGCGGATATGGCCAACATTGCCCTCAAAGGGTCCACCGGCGGCGCCCTGGACACCAGCATCGCGGATAAGATCTCCCAGCTCGGCACCGGGGCGAACTCTCCGGACAAGGTCTGGTCTGGCATCGTCACCGGCATCGGCGTTCAGTCAAGGGGAGCCCAGCAGCACCAGGCTCTCACCACAGCCGCCCAGGCTTCCGCGCTCACCGGCCGTGCCTCCCAGACTTCGGTGAGCCTGGACGAGGAAAACGTCAGCCTGCTCACCAACCAGCATGCCTACCAGGCGGCGGCCCGCGTGATGACCGCCGTCGACGAAGCCCTTGACGTCTTGATCAACCGCACCGGACTGGTAGGAAGATAGCCATGCTGAACCGCGTAACAAACCTGACCATGAGCGCGTCCGCCCAGCGGACGTTGCAGACCCAGCAGGCCAGGCTGGCCGAACTGCAGGAAAAGGCCACCTCGCTCAACAAGATTTCCCGGCCCTCGGACGATCCGGCCGCCACCGCCCAGGCGCTGGAAACCCGAGCCCTTCTCGCCGCCAACGCCCAGTACGGCCGGAACATCGACGACGGCAACAGCTGGCTCACCGCGGCGGACTCCGCCCTCGAGCGGGCCACCAATGTGATGCACAAGATCAAGGACCTTGCGGTGCAGGCGGGGAACGGGGCCCTGGGACAAGGCAGCAAGGACGCCATCGCCCTCGAACTGGAATCCCTGAACAAGGACCTCCTATCGATCGCCAACACCCAGCACTTGGGCCGCAACATCTTTGCCGGAAGCTCAGACGCCGCGGGCGCTTTCACTCCGGGCGCCGCCGGCAGCCCGCCCACGTACACCGGGATTCCCGGCGGCACCGTGGAGCGACGCATCAGTGATAACCAGACGGTACGGGTCGACGTCGACGGGGTCAAAATCTTCGGCGACGGTGCCACCTCCATCTTCGACGCTGTCCGATCGATCACTGCCGCGCTGGCTGGCGGAACAGCCCCCACCCCGGCGCAACTCGGCAACCTGGAGACTGGTTTTAGCAACATCGTCAACGGACGTGCTGAGATAGGAACACGGCAGGCGCAGCTGGAACGTGCCGGCAACGTCAATACAGAACTGGAGGCCACCTTGGATGCGCAGAAAATGGGCATAGAAAAGTTGGATCTTGGCAGCGTCATCATGGACCTGAAACTTCAGGAAACCAATTACCAGGTGGCCCTGGCCGCCACGGCCCGGGTCCTTCAGCCCACGCTGATGGACTTCCTTCGGTGAGCACCGCCGTGCTGAACACTCCCGTGACCTTCACCGCCCCCATGCCAGGCCTTGAGAACGTGGGTGATTTCACGCTGCGGAGGGTCGAAGGCGCAGCCGGGCTGTATGCCTTGGAAGCGACCTCCGGCAGCCCCGTTCGGCTGTTCCTGGCTGACGCCGCCGTCTTCGTTCCCAACTACGCCCCACCGCTTCCCGCATCCGCGCTCGAGGCCCTGGGACTGGATCAGGGCAAGGCGCCCCAGGTGCTGGTGGTGCTCAATCACTCACCCGCCGCAACCACGGTGAACCTTATGGCCCCGATCATCATCAACCCGGCCACATGCCGGTGCACCCAGCTGGTCCTGGACGGCCGCGAGTACCCGCTCCGGGCGGACCTCAACGCGCTCTGACCCGTCTCATACCCGGCCGTCACCAGAAGTGCGCGACGTCGATCACCAGCCGTGAGCCGGCGTCGGGCCCGGCCAGGGAGAATACCCGGAACGGCAGCCGCGCCCGGACCCCGAGCCCAAGGCTTGAATAGCCTTCGAAGCTGCCTGCCCACGCCAGTTGCCGGAAGGTCTGGTAGTCGCCGACATTGGTCAGTTCGTTCTTGTCCGCCGGGTTGTAGGTGGCGTTGCCGCTGCCGTCATAGACCGGGGAATTCACCGTGACCTGAAGGAACGCCAAGCCCCGCACCGGGACGCCGAAACCCGAGCCGTCCTGTGTCACTTGCGGCACATAGCGGACGGTGTAGCCCGCCACGGGCCCGTTGAGGTCGATGACCACCCGGTCGAAACAATAGTGCTGGCCCGTGCGCACGTTGACCACCTCGGACTCGATCATCGCCGGGTCAGCCTTCACCAGCGATCCCCAGACCTGTCCGCAATAAGGATCCGCTGACGCCGGGCCGGGCGCCACAAGCCCCATGCCCACGGCCAGCAACACAGCAACGAACCAAACCCGAAACTTCTTCAATTCGGCCACCCCCTACAGCGGTCAGCCCAGTGCGATCGGACACTTCCAGAGTAGGACCGCCGACGCCAGGAGACGGGGGGTTTCGCGGGCTTCGGCGCCCAACCGTTAGCCTGGGCCGCGCGTGATCACGGTATGGTCCCGGCAAACAAAATCTCAAGCCGCTCCGTTGGGGTGTTGGACGCGTTGCCGCCCGCCGTCGAGCGCGCGGGCAGGCAACGTCCAATGGCCAACGTGGTACATTTCCGCCAGCGACTTCTACATTGACGAGCGCACTGCGACAAAGGCAAACCCGGAGTAATCCGGGGACGCAACGCCACGGGACCCACAGGGCCAGCCGGGCTACCGAATAGACAGGCCGCCACCATGCGACGATCCACCTTCATCCGCCCATCCGCCCTCCGGCCCGGGTCAATGGACCCGCCATTTTGTCACTTCACCTTTGCCTCCGACGCGCCGCCCCCGGTCAGGCATGCCAGGAGGTCGTCCGCTGCCGAAAGGCACGCAGGTGTTTAGTGCCCCACGCCCGGTCATTTGGACAATAGTTGCCGATGTTGCGGAAACGCTGGCGGCCCTGCGCGGTGCCGTCGAAGCGGCAGGTTTCCGTATTGTCTCCCTAGCCGCGGATGCGGTGGTGATCGAGGTGCCCCGCTCTCTCCGCAGGAGGCGACCCGCGGTGCGGCTCACCGGAACCGTGGCGGCAGACAAGGATGTCACCGACATCACCTGGGCCGAGGAACCGGCGGGCAGGGGCGCCGGAAACCTGGCCGCCGTCCAGGACCACATCCCGGAAGGGATCCTCCACGACCACGGGGTGCGTCGGGCCTCGGCCCAGGCCGGCCTGCCACCCCTCGCGGCCGCTGAGGTTCGCGCCCTCTCTGCCGTGTTCCAGGGCCGTGAAACCGTCCGGGCCATCGGAGTGGGCCAGACCGGGAGTGCGCCGGGAATCGCCGCCTTGACGGACCGGCGCCTGGTGTTCGCGGGGCACTCCACGGCTCGACCGATCGCCTTCCTCTCCTTCGCTATGGACTCCCTGCGCGGCCTCACGCTCGGCAAGAGGACTTCCGGTGAGACCCTGACCGTCGCGTTCGACGGCGGATCCACCATCATCACCCATCTTGGCCATGGCGAAGGGCACAGCATTGCCCGGATCCTCAGGGCCTCATGTGAGAGCCTCCGTCCGCCGACCGGCGAAGTGCCGGCAGGCATGACGGGCCCGTCGGAATGACGCCCTCTGAACGACTGCCAGTAGCGTCGCTGAGGAGACCGCCAGAACTCACCGCCATGTGAACGGATACCCCACTCAGCCGGTCAAGGCCCCGGCATGCTACGAAGAAGTGCCAGACGGCGAAGCGCCGGCCCCCCGGGTGGGTGCCGGCGCTTTGCAAAGTCCTGCCATGTGTGACGTGACGTTGGTGCCCCGTGGTGGAGGGTCCCTTAGCCTTCGCAATCGCGACAGTACTTCATGCCGTTCTTCTCGCGGGCTACCTGGCTGCGGTGACGGACCAGGTAGCAGGAGGAGCAGGTGAACTCATCGGACTGCTCGGGTACAACGGTGACGGTCAGTTCTTCGCCGGAGAGATCCGCGCCGGGGAGGTCGATCCCTTCAGCCGTGTCGTTCTCGTCGACGTCGATAACAGCAGTCTGGGCGCCGCCACTGCGGGACGCCTGAAGTGCCTCCAGCGATTCAGCGGGAGATTCCTCTTCTGTCTTGCGTGGGGCATCGTAATCGGTAGCCATAGCGGGGTTCACTTTCGTTGCTGCGCAGCGCCATTTCAGGCACCTCAGTGAAGCAGTTTAGGTCATTATGCACTCACTTGAAGAAAAGTGTGCCCAATCAGACACTTTAAGTCGTGCGGGCAGATGATTAGGGCGGGCAGGATTCATAGCCGACGGGTCCGGGCCGGTGGCGGGACCGCCTTCGCAGTGCTCGCACATTCTCCTGCGGGCGATTGACGGTCAGCTTCGACGTTTGCGATAGTGTCCGCGCACTCTCTTGCCTCCGCGCGGGTGTTCAGAAATCCAGACTTCCCCTTGGTGCTTCATCGCTGGACGTCCCGGGCCAGTGGCCCGGCCAGGTCGACCACGGGCGGCGCCACTGCCAGCGAGCTGACACGATCCGCATTTTCGCTATCAAATGCACGTCCCATGTACCCCAAGAGGTCATGATCGACCCCCAGGCTGAGCGCGTCCTCACGCCAGTGGGAGATGCCGTCGGCAACACGCTGCAGCCGCTGGATAGCCTGCTCTCTTGTCAGTCTGAAAACATCGGTGTAGTCGAGAAGATCACGAACGTCCCTGTCGTAGAGACTCCCGCCGGGCACCATCGGGGTATCCGATACGCCGGATGGCATCGGGTTCACATCGAACGACGGCGACAGCCTCCACCCGTTGCCGGTTCGCAGCAGCCCGTGGTTACGCATGTGGTCATCGGTGTTGTTAACCATTGCGACGAATGCGGCCCGGCTAAACATTTCGTTGGCGTCCTTGACCGGTGCACCTGAGATTCAAGCGGGGGCGCCTGAATCCTCCAGCGGAATTCCTTGCGGGCACCCCGGCGGATGACTTGGTGGAATCCGGCGGTGGCACTGCGCCTGGATCAGTCGGCCAGATGAAACGTGCTCGCGAAGCGATCGAGGAGGTCTCCGCGACCGCGCAGCACCTCGACCACGCCGGTCGCGATCGCGCGATCGGGGGCGAGCTCACCCGAGATGAGCCGGCGGATGCCCGGACCCGCGGCGAAAACGAGGTCCGCCGGTCCGTCCCCGCGCGTCACATCGAGGGTGGAGCCGTCCACCCGGATGAGCAGCTCGGCGGGACCGAAGCGCGCCGCGTAGGCGGTCGCCGGCAGCGTTGCCGCCACCTGCGGACGGAAAGCGGTGCGGAGCGCCATGGTCATCGAGTCGGGGGTGATGACCTGCCCCTCCCGCGGATCACCCATCGCCTTGAAGCCCCAGGCACCCAACGCGAGCACGACGGGCTCGAGCTCGCGGCCGTAGGGCGTCAGCTCGTAAACGATGACGCGCAAGTGCGGTACCCGGCGGAGGATACCGCCCTCCTGCAGCTCCTTGAGCCGCGCCGCCAAAATGTTGCTCGGGATTCGGGGAAGCCCCGCAGCGAGCTCTCCGTAGCGGCGCGCCCCGACAAGCAGGTCGCGAACGATCAGCATTGCCCAACGCTCGCCCACGAGCTCCAAGGCCCGCGCGAGGCCGCAGTACTGTCCGTAGTCTCGTGCGGCCATCGCCTCAGGCTTGCTGGTTCGCGACGGCCTCGGGGCCCTGGGCGGTGGCCGGGTCCAACCATCCGAACTCGAGGATGTTGCCGTCGGGGTCATTGAGCTGGCGCTGGTACATGAAGCCATAGTCCGTGGCGGAGTGCGGCTCCGCGCCCCCCGCGGCAGTGCCGTCGGTGAGGGCCTTGTCGACAGCCTCACGGCTGTCGAGGAAGATGGCAGTCGACACCGACGGGTTCACTGCCGGGTCGCCAATCGGAAGGTCGGTGAAGGTCTGGAAGTACTCGCGCGTCAATATCATGAAGTAGCTGTGGCCCTCCTCGACAACGACGCAGGCGCCGTTGTGATCCGACATGGCCGGGTTGATGGTAAAGCCGATCGCCGTGTAGAACGCCTTCGAGCGCGCCAGGTCGGTCGCCGGCAGGTTGACGAACATTGCGGGCATGATGGTCTCCTTCTCGTGGGTTCGGTAGTGAACAGTATCGATACTTGCAAAAAACAAGTGTCGCGTCAAGACCTCGGATCCCGGCGATCGACTGAGCCGGCGATTGTCGATCTCACCACCGTCCCCGGCGACGGCATCGGGTCGGAGGCTGTCCAGTGGACGGCGCCCATTGGCCGGTCATTCACCAGGACGGGCGCAGACGGCTTTGCACACTGTCAAAACTGCCACTTTCAGTACTCGTCTGCACAGCCCTCCCGTCCGTAGGGGGAACCCTGGACAGGCGCCGGTGATGTTTCTCAGCGGCAGCATGGTCCTGCCACTGAGGGGTGTGCGGGCCTGTTGTCTGGCCAGATATGGGGCACGTTCGTATTCGGTATGGACGGTGGCATCGAACAGCCTCCCGTAGCGCAGGCTCATCCCGTCGGACACGTGCCCAAGGAGCGCCAGCAGGGCCTGCCGGGAGACTTTGGCGTTGACCAGGGCGGTCCCAAACTCCCTGCAGCAGTTCGTTCCATGCGCGTATGCAAGACAGCGGCGCTGGGCCGCCGACCGCAGTACCCCGCCGCTGACGACTCCCCCGGCGGCGTCGGCTGTTTACAGAAAGCCTCGAGAGCAAGGGCGGCCGTAAGGCGGTCAGTTCCCTCCACCGGCGGACAGGCACCAGGGCGGGTTGGTGACGGCGATCGGGGCGCAATACCCGTCGAGGGCCAAAACCCCAAATCTCCTCGAAGTTCTGAGCCACAACTCTTGTACGGGGGTAGGATACATAAATGTCAACCACGTTGAGGGATGGGCTCATCCGGGAAGCTAAAGAAGCCGCTGAGGCTGCCGAGACATCGCGCCTGCAGATGCTCGCGGCTTCTAGGCGACGCGCCGAGGCCGTCTTCGCGCTATCGGCCGAGGGCATGCCTATCCGCCGGATCGCGCAGGTGACCGGGGTAAGCCCGGCCGTCATCCAGCGCCAGCTGGAGAAAGCCAAGGCAAGCCGGCCCCATCTGGCGCGCCGCGAAGAACGGGTGTCCTATGAGCTGCACCGCGCGGTGGCTGAGAAAGTGATTGAGGATCCCCAGACGGTGCTGAGCAAGGCCCGAAGCAACCTCCAGAAGATGATGGCCAGGACCCGCGACGCATACGCTGCCGGCTGGGTTCGCGAATGGGAATCGCTTGTCAGCGGGGACGTCACCGCGCTGGTGGCGGCCATGCTCCGCCCGGACGAGCGTGGAATCGACCTTCGCCAAATGACGCCGTTCGCCGGGGTGCTGTCCCAAGAGGAGCGACTGGTCGCCATTCACAAGGCCCAGAAGGTTCCGAATGCGGCGTAGCGAGCTCGAGCACGCCATCCGCGCTGCCACCGACATCATCGGGGCTGCCGAGGTCTTCGTTATCGGAAGCCAGTCGATTTTGGGCTCCTACACCGAAGGCGAGTTGCCGGACGAGGCGACCCGCTCAGAGGAAGTCGACATCGCGCCAATGCACGATGATGATGCGCAGTCCCTCGCCACACAGCTGGACGCTGCCATTGGCGAAATGTCCACGTTCCACGAGACAAACGGCTTCTACGTCCAGGGCGTCGGTCGGGACACCGCGGTGCTCCCGACCGGCTGGGCGGATCGACTCGTCAAGGTCAGCAACGACAACACCCGCGGCCGGAACGGACTGTGCCTGGACCCCCATGATCTGTGCGTCGCCAAGCTCATTCCGGGGAGGGCTAAAGACAATGCCGTTCGGTTAAGGGCTGGGGGCGGGTGTCAAGATCCTCGTGCTGAGTGTCGCCGGGTACGTGCGGCGGTCGATATCGCGTTCCTTGGCC
>NZ_JAXCID010000053.1:0-22705 GCF_035985125.1 Arthrobacter sp. CG_A4
GGAATAACGGCTTCAACACCCCTATTTTCCCTTGTCAGAGCACCTTTTCGTCTCTTAAACACACCCTTCAGCCCAGCTCTGATGAAAACGCTGGGTTAGGTGCAGACGCACCTTGGACCCCGACCCTAATCGAAATTGTTGACGACAAGGTCATCGCCAAAACAGGCGCGGCCATGGGACTCGCAATGACAAGCCGACTCGGATTGCGCGGAAGCTGGAGGATTCTCCAGAAACTGGGAGCGCTTCGTCAGCGCAGTGCCGAGAATAACCGTGGGTCCGAACGCGGTGTCAGTCGCAATGTATTCCTGCGAAGTGCAGCAGGGGTTGCGCTGGGCATCTCTATCTTGGCAAGCAGCGGGACGGCAGCAGTCGCCGGACCAGTAAAGAACCGCCGAAGCGAACATTGGTTCGATCAGCTATCGGGAACTTCAAAGGAAGATCTGACCGGGGGCGAGGCACTGGCAGCGTGGAAAGCGTCTTCAGGATCGTCCCATATGTCAAAGCTGATGGGACTTGAATCTGTCGGGGCCGAATCCCGCACCATGCTCAGCGCCGGCATTGCTGGTGTGGCAGTATCCGAAGAAATAGCTGATGCGCCCACGGTTAAGGGCGTGCGCCACGCACTTAATGGCGGCGGAAGCATGGTGGCCGTCTCCTACGTCCACGGGGACGTCGTCGTAGCTACCTACGACGTCACTACGAGGTCTGGAACAACCAGGCGTTTGACGCGGGTCTACCGAATCACCGGCCCCGAGACGTCACGGCTGATGGCCGAAGCAGACGACGGCGTTGCAACGGACATTGCCGCCCTTCGGGACAATCAACCGTCACCTACGGCAAGTGGCTGTCCAGACTGCATGTACCGCAGGTGCGACGAGCAGAACTGGGGTTGCGTGCAAGGATGCTGCTGGGGGTGTGCTTTTGCCTGCGGTAACCCTGGGTCATGCATCGCATGCGCTGTTATTGCTTGCCCGTGGTGTGTAAGCCTGAACTATTGCAACCGTTCTTCCTGCTATCCGATCGTCAGGTGCGGCCCCTACTAAGGAGTGAGTATGTCAGTGACAGCCCAACCGGCAACTAAGTCTGCCAAAGGAAAGGACGCTTTTCTCGCCACCGCCTTTATCCTGGCCTCAGTCGCCATACCAGTGTTCTTATGGCCAAGCGATGGCACCGTGAGGGACCAGCTTCTCCGCGTCTTTCTCATTGGATGGGCAGCGTGTGGTCTGCTGCTTGCCGGCATTTCGACGGCGCCGGCCTTCCGAAATAGCGCAAGCATTGCCCCGGCCACTCTGTGGCTCGGCCTCGGCCTCATCGTAGGCCTCGGTCTTGGTACTATCCCCTGGACCGACCTAACGTCTGGACCCGTATGGCAGATCTGGCTGACGTTCGTCCTTTCAATCGGATACCTCCAGCAGCTCCAGCGTAGGAGAGCGTGACACACGGACGACGCCGACATCCTTAGGCCTGTCGGCCCGACGCTCCCCTCGCCAGGAGCTATAGAATGTCCCGCCGGGTTTCCATGGCTGTAGCCGATAACGGCGGCCAAACGGCAATTCGGAGTGGCGGTTCGCCGTGGAGTTATAGCAGTGCTGCGAGGGCCGGTCACCCCAATGGTGACCTTCCCTGGCTGCACTGCTGTGACTCTAATTTAACGATGACCCTGCTCGTCAGGACCTTAGGGTGCGGTGTTCACCACGGACGTCCGTACGGAGGTCCAGGTCGTGACGGTTCCGGCGGGGAAGCCCCGATAGTCCTTCAGTAGGACGTTCCGTGCCCCGATCATCAGTCCGGGTGGTCGGATCGATGATGTTGCCGGGGTCCTCCATCCGGGCGCGGGATGCCGATGGCTATGCCAGTCCTTCAGTCGATAGTTGCCTGCGTACCCACGACGGTGACGCCGGAGATAATCGCGGCCGCCCTGTAGAAGGCGGCGCGTAGGTCGCGGAGGGTCTGCGGTGGGTTTACGGCCATTCCCATTTGGCGCCCTTGGCGTGGAGTACCCACATATGGTTCATCGGTTCCGCCATTCTCGGGGCCGTCCTGTCGACTGTGATTCTGAATGACCTTCGTTTGAGTGCCTTGGGGTTGGGTTTGGTGATGGGTGTTCCGGAATCGGGGCCGTCGTCGGCACCACACTGTCCACCCGACTGGGGCACCGATGGGGTACGGGCAACGCCATGGTTGTGGCGCGTCTGGCCCAACCCTTTGCTATCGCTTTGGTGGCGTTGTCGCCCCTCGCCGCCGGCGGGGAACGCACTGGAGAGATTTACGGTTCCCCGCTGCACTGGCCGGGACATTTGTGGGCTGCGTTTGCTCTGGCCGCCTCCGGGCAGCTGCTATTCGGCATGTCGATGGGAGTCGAAGGGCCACAGGAAATGGGCTACCAGCAGGCTGTGACGCCGGACAGGCTCATAGCCCGCATGAGTGCCACGAGGCGTTTGGTGAACCGAGGAATGATCGTCATCGGAGCCCCCTGGGCGGCGTCATAGCCACCGTTGCGGGCACCGATACGGCGCTCTGGGCCGCCGCCGCCTTCCTCCTGCTGGCCTCTCTCGTGCTTCTATTCTCGAGGTTCAGAGACGCGCGGAAAAAGGATCAACAGCTTTCCGACGAAGAAGCACTCATTCCCTAGGCAGTGACCATCCGCTCCGACCTGCGTCCCTCCGGCCGATAGGGCGTAACAGCGCGCTGGCTGGTTCTCTCGGAAAAACCTTCGGGTCACGCAATGGCTGCGGTTATGCACGCAATGGCTGCGGTAATGACGGAGTGCAGACGGCTTCTGACGTTCCGTGCAGACGACTTTTGAAAACGACACAGACGTTCTGCAGCGGAATCTTAGAACTCCTTGGAAACTTTAGTATTGTGTCAACTTCACTCTCGAAACTACAGTTTGAGATGGTTCCAGGCTCCGTGGACTGCTCCTGCACGGTGCGGCGAACTTCATGCCACTATTTCCGGAACGGTCGTCCGAGCCCCCGCCCCGAGAACAGAACAACCGACCGGAAGGCTTTGCTCCGCAGGTGGTCCGCCAGCACCCTGCGGTCTGCGGGAAACAGAACTTGCCGGACCTCCGCCGTCGTCCGTACACTGAAGTCCGTACACTGAATCAGTGCAACCCTCCCTGTGGCTGGCCCTCGCGGGCGCCGGCGTCCTGATCAGCTTCACTCCTGGCGCGGGCGCCATCAACACCATGAGCAACTCGCTGAACTCGGGGTTCCGCCGCTCCATCTGGGGGATCCTCGGCCAGCAGGCCGCACTGATCGTGCACATCCTGATCGTGGCCCTGGGCGTCGGGGTCCTCGTGGCCAGTTCGCCGGTGGCCTTCAACGTCATCCGCTACGCCGGGGCCGCCTACCTCGTCTTTCTGGGTATCCAGCAATTCCGGCACAAGCCGGACCTGGACCAGGAGAAGGCCGCCGCGCTGCGCAATGAGCCGGCGTTTTCCATGTTCCGGCGCGGGCTCTGGGTCAACCTGCTCAATCCCAAGGCGATCGTGTTCTTCCTGGCCTTTATGCCGCAGTTCATCCGCCCGGCCGAACCGTTGCTCCCGCAGTACCTGATCCTGTCCGTGACCGTGGTTGCTATCGACGTCCTGGTCATGTGGTTCTTCTTCGCCGCCGCGGCCACGTCCTTCCAGCGCTTCACCCACGACGCCCGCGGACAGAGGATGCTCAACCGCAGCTTCGGCGTCCTGTTCGTCGCCGTCGGGGTCATGCTGGCCCTGATGCACTAACCTCGGGCCCCGCCCGTTACCCCCGCCTGTTACCCCCGCCCCGCCCACGGGCCGGTGACACCCGGGAGAGCTTTCAACGGCGCCCCTCAGGTGCATGCCGTCTACCGGCGGGCCATGGACGAGGCGGACCCTTTGGGACTCATTCAGCGGCTGTTGCGTTCGAGTGCCTGGCCCAGGATGCGCGCACCTTCCCGGAAAGCGCCGGGGTTGGGTCCGGCGAAGTTGAGTCGGAGGAACGGGCCCGTGGGTTCGGCCGGAAACCATTCGGTGCCGGCAGCGACGATGACTCCGGCGCTCTCGCAGTCGCGGCCCAGCAGTTCCAGGTCGGTCCCGTCGGGAAGGCGCGCCCAGAGGTTGAGGCCTCCCTTCGGGATGTGGCCGATGTGTGCCTGCGGGGCGTACTCGCGCAGGCTGGCGGCCAGAAGGTCGCGCCGTGACTGGAGCTGGTGGCGGAGGCTGCGCAGATGCGTTTGCCAGGCTGGCTGGGTGACCACATCGAGTGCTGCGGCCTGGAGCAGGCCACTGACGTACATCGACTCGGCTGCGCGGTCGGCAAGGATGCGTTCAAGCGCCGGGCCGCGGGCGATCACCGCCGCGACGCGGATGGCCGGGGATACGCTCTTCGTCAGCGAGCGAAGGTAAACGACGTGGCCGGAATCGTCGCGCGCGGCGATGGGCACGGGCGTGGTGTTTATGCCGAAGTCGTGCGCCCAGTCGTCTTCGACCAGGAACGCACCGTTCGTGCGCACGATGTCCTGGACCTGTTCGCCCCGCCGGGCTGTCCATTGCGCTCCCGTGGGGTTCGCGTAGTTGGGTTGTGCGTAGAACATCCGTGCGCCGGACTCTTCGAAGGCCCGGGCCAGTTCTTCCGGGTCGGGGCCGTCGGGTCCGCTGGGCACCGGGATGACGCGGACGCCGGCTTGCGCGGCGGCCAGGATGGCCCCCCAGTAGGTCGGGGATTCCATGAGCAGGGGCTGTCCCGGGCCCACCAGGGCCCTGAAGATGGAGCTGAGTCCGCTCTGGCTTCCCGGCAGCACAACAACGTCGCCCGGTGCTGGCGGGGTGATTCCCGCGGGCGTCGAGGCGCCGAGTTCGTGCGCAAACCAGGACTGCAGCTCGGGAAGCCCCGGCGCCGGTGGGCGGGACAAGGCCGCGCCGCTCCGGGCTGCCCGGGCGAGCGCCGCACGCACCAGGCGCTCCGGCAGGAGTTCCCAGTCCGGGTAGCCGGAGTGGAAGGCGATGACATCATTCGTTGTGCTGCGCATCGCGGCGGAAGCCGAGCGCGGAGGCGTCTGTGGTGACCTCAGCGCCGCGGTCTGCCAGCCGTAGTCTGACAGGCGCGCGGTCCGGACGGCCCGCACGAAGGTCCCGACGCCGGGCCGGCTCTCGATGAGTCCCTGTGCGGTGAGCGCCTGTAGGGCTTTCTGCACCGTCACCGGGCTGGCCCGGTGCTCGGCAACCAGTGACCGTGTGGACGGCAAACGGGATCCCGGCGTGGCACCGGCGATCCATTCCTGCAGTCGTTTCGCAATATTCGAACTGCTATCGTGGTTCATGAGAGACAAGAGTAGCGCTACTAGCCATTTTCGCCCAGTGATATCGTCGCGGCAGCCCAACGGCTTGTGGTGGAGCCTCCTGGGAGTAGCGGCGTTCTCGTTCACGGTCCCGTTCACCAAGGTGGCGGTCGCGGGGCTCTCGCCGTTGTTCATCGGCTCCGCCCGTGCGGTTATGGCCGCGATCCTGGCAGTCCTGGCCCTCGCACTCACGCGGCAGCGCCTGCCCCGGGGCGGGCAGTGGACGCGGCTTGCGGTGGTCGCCGGCGGGATCGTCGTGGGCTTCCCGTTGCTCACCTCGTTCGCACTCACGACGGCGCCCGCCACCCACGGTGCCGTCGTCATCGCGCTGCTTCCGGCCGCGACGGCAACGGCCGCCGTCCTCCGGGCCCGCGAGCGTCCACCGGCAGGCTTCTGGGTCGCGAGCGCCATAGGCGCTCTGGCGGCGATAGTTTTCGCCTCCGCCCAGTCCGGGGGCTTCGGGCAGCTGGGCTGGGCGGATCTGCTGCTCCTCGGCGCTGTCGTGGCCGCCGCCATCGGCTACGCGGAGGGTGGCCTGCTCGCGCGCGAGCTCGGCGCCTGGCAGACCGTGTCCTGGGCGCTTGTCCTCGCATCCCCCCTGATGGTCTTCCTGACAGCGCTCTCCGCTGGCCAGCAACCGCCGTCGGGCACGCCCGTCCAGTGGGCCGCCCTTGCCTACCTCGGCGTCGTCAGCATGTTCCTCGGTTTCTTCGCCTGGTACCGCGGCCTGGCCATCGGCCCCATGGCACAAGTCAGCCAGATCCAACTCATCCAGCCCGTGCTGAGCATCTGCTGGGCCGGACTCCTACTGGGTGAGACTTTGACCTGGCCCACCATCTTCGGCGGCCTCGCCGTCATCCTCTGCGCCGGCATCGCAGTCCGTGTGCGGCAAATCCCGCCGCCCGCGGCACAGCTTGCCTGACGGTTCACCCACCATCAGGTCCTTCCCGGCGCAACGCCAGCGGCCGGGACGGCCCGGGCCGTTAACATCCCGGACCAGCCCGGGCAGCGGGTACGCTCTATTTCATGAGTCCCGCACCCGTCATCATCGCCATTGACGGACGCTCGGGCGCAGGCAAGACCACCCTGGCGATCGAACTGGCGGCACGGCTCCGCGAGCACCACAAGGTCTCACTTTTTCATCTGGAGGACATCTACCCCGGCTGGAACGGACTTGCCGCCGGCATTGAACGCTACGCCTCCACGGTCCTGGCGCCGCTCCGCCGCGGTGAGCCGGCCCGGTGGGTCAGCTGGGACTGGAACAACCACTACGACGGCGGGACCCGCACCACCCGGCCGGCCGAGATTATCCTGGTCGAAGGCGTCGGCGCCGCTGCCGAAGCGGCCCGGCCCTTCGTGGATGCAGTGATCTGGGCCGATGCGCCGGAGCAGGACCGCCGCAGCAGGGCGCTGGCCCGCGACGGCGACAGCTACCAACCATTCTGGGCGCAATGGGCTGCCCAGGAGGAGGAGTGGCTGGCCGCCGATGACGTTCCGGCCCACGCCGATGTGCACGTGCTCAACACCGCCGACGCCGACGCGCCGGAGGAGGTGCTGCAGGCCCTCCAGTACCTGCCCGCCGTGGCCCCGGTGCTGCTGCCCGAGCTCGCGGCCCGCCGCGGCCTCCAGCTACGGGCCGAACGGATCGACGCTGTCCCGGACGCCGCCCGGCTCTTTGAGATGCTCTTCGGCCGCTCGCGGAACGCGGTGTGGCTCGACTCATCCCTGGACCCGGCGGGTCCAACCCACTACGGCCCGGCCCCCGAAGCCGCGGAACGCAGCCGCTTCAGCATCCTGGCGGACGACGGCGGCCCCTTCGGCCAGGCGGTCCGGCACAGCTCCGGGACGACCTGCGTGGGCGTCGGAAATTCCACTGTAAGAACCGAGGGACCGTTTTTCCGCTGGCTGGACGGCGTCTGGGGACGCCGGGCCCTGCGCGCGCCCGAAGGCTACCCCTGCGACTTCACTCTGGGCTGGCTCGGGTACCTCGGATATGAGCTCAAGCGGGAGACCGGCGGCAGCGACGTCACCGCGGGCACGCCGGATGCCTGCCTGATTTTCGCCGGCCGCGCCGTGGTGCTGGATCACCTGGAACGAACGGTGTGGGTGCTGGCACTGGACACCGCCGACGCCGGGGACTGGCTGGCGACAGCCCGTGCCGCGGTGGCGGCGGCCGAAGCGGCGCCGCCACCGGTGCCTGCCGGCGAACGTGCCGCCGTCGTACATCCCGCCGTCGAACGTTCCGCCGGGCCGGCCTTCGCCGCGCGCGACTCGGAGGTCTCGTACAAGTCCAAAATCACCGAGGCCCAGCGTGAGATCGCGGAGGGCAACAGCTACGAGGTCTGCCTCACCACCGTCCTGACGGCACCCCTGATTCCGGGGGAACTGGACCCCTGGCAGGCCTACCTGGCGCTGCGCCGGCGGAATCCCGCCCCGTTTGCCAGCTATCTGCGCTTCGGGGACCTCACCGTGGCCAGCACTTCGCCGGAGCGTTTCCTCCGGATCGCGGCCGACGGCGGGATGCGGGCCGAGCCGATCAAGGGCACCCGCGGCCGGGACGCCGACGCGGGACGGGACGGGCTGCTGCGGCGGGACCTCGAATCCTCGCCCAAGGACCGGGCCGAGAACATCATGATCGTGGACCTGCTGCGCAACGACCTGAGCCATTTCGCCGTGCCAGGCTCCGTGTCCGTGAGCCGGCTGTGCACGATCGAAAGCTACGCCACCGTCCACCAGATGGTCAGCACCATCGACGCGCGGCTCAAACCCGGTGCGCCGCGCGCCGAAGCCGTCGCGGCCTGCTTCCCCGCAGGATCCATGACGGGCGCCCCCAAAATCAGTACCATGGCCATTCTGGACCGGCTCGAAGATGCACCCCGCGGCATCTATTCGGGCGCGATCGGCTATTTCTCACTCAACGGCGCCACCGACCTCGCGGTCGCGATCCGGACTCTCGTGGTCACGGAGCAGGCCGGCGGCGGGGCCGGTCTGAGCCTCGGCGTCGGCGGGGCGATCACGGCGGATTCCGCACCGCAGGAGGAGTACCAGGAGATCCGGACCAAGGCCTTCGGCGTCCTCTCCGCGCTCGGCGCGCAGTTCCCGCCCGGCTGACGCCTCTGAAGAGTGCGCCGGGCTACTGCAGGGTCGCGGTCAGCCGTGCGACGTTGTCCACATACTTGACCAGCATGGGACGCTTCATCCAGTCATCGAGGACAAGTTCGCGCGAGATGTCCCGGTAGTTGTCCTCCACGGCACGGATCCGCCTGACGATGTCCTCGCCCAGGACCATCACCGAGACCTCAAGGTTCAGCGAGAAGGAGCGCATGTCCATATTGCTCGAGCCAAGCACTGCCACTTCGCCGTCGATCGTGAAGTGCTTCGCGTGCAGCACGAACGGCGCCTTGTACAGGTAGATCCGCACCCCGGCCTCGAGCAGGGCCTCGTAGTAGGACTGCTGGGCGTGGTGGACCAGGAGCTGGTCGCCTTTTTCCGAGACGAACAGTTCGACGTCGACGCCGCGTTGCGCCGCCGTCGTTACGGCGTAGAGCAAAGAGTCGTCCGGGACGAAGTAAGGGCTGCAGATAGAGACCTTGTGCTGCGCCGAGTAGATCAGGGTGTTGAAGAGCCGCAGGTTGTTTTCGGTGATGAAGCCGGGTCCGCTGGGGACCACCTGCGCCGTGATCGCCCCGGCGTGGGGTTCGGGCCGGTGCGCCAGTTGGTCCTCGAGCGCCTCGTCCGTTTCGCTGAGCCAGTCCGTGGCGAAGACCACGTTGAGGGTGGTGACGATCGGGCCGCGGAGGCAGGCCATCAGCTCCACCCACTCGCGGCCCACCTTGCGGTGCCGGGGGTTGTTGTAGGACGGCTCGATCAGGTTCTGCGAGCCGGTGAAGGCGGTCTCGCCGTCGATCACCATGATTTTGCGGTGGTTGCGCAGATCCGGCCGGCGCCACTGCCCGCGCACGGGCCGGAGCGGCAGCATGGGCCGCCAGCTGATTTTGCCGGCCTTGAGCCGGGCGATCAGTTTGCGGTAGCCCGGGATCCGCAGCGTGCCCAGGTGGTCGAACAGGAGCCGGACTTCGACGCCGCGCTCGGCGGCCTCTTCCATTGCGGTCAGCAGATCGTCCGTGAAGTGGTCCGAGCTCAGGATGTAGAACTCCGCGTTGACGAAGCTCTTGGCCTCCCGGACCGCCGCCGCCATCGCCTTGATCGAGTCGGGGTAGCCGGGCAGCAGCTCCACACTGTTGCCGTCCACCATGGGCAGCGAGCCCAGGGTCTTGTTCAGTTCCGCGGCGGACGCCACCCATTCCGGACCGCTGTACCGGCTTTCGAGATCAGCCAGCTCGGACGTGCCGGCGCGGACCCGCCGGTTCACGGCATCCTGCTGCGCTCTACGCTTCCGCGACAGCCGGAAGTTACCGAACAGCAGGAACAGCACCACGCCCACGGCAGGGACGAAGAAGATGATCAGCAGCCACGCCATCGCGGTGGTGGGCCGGCGGTTTCCGGGGATGATGCCGAGGGCCAGCACGCGGATGGCGAGGTCGATCAGGGTCAGGATGAGAATGGCCCAGTATGGGAGTGATTCCGCCAGCGAAAATGGCCACAGCACAGGCGAACCCCTCCAGTCCAGGACCCGCGGAACAGTTCCGAATCGGGCAACCTGCAAATCTTATCCCGTGGCCGGCCGCACTAAGCTGAAGCCATGACTTCTCCTGCCTCCGGTCCCGGCCCCGTCACGGTTCTGGTGTTTTTGGATCCCGCGTTCGAAAGCGGCCGTCTTGCCGATGCCTCAAAACCCCAGCTGATGGTCACTGACCAGGGCGCCACGCGCGGTGACGGGGTCTTCGAATCCCTCCTTGCGGTCGGCGGGAAGCCCCGCAAGCTTCAGGCCCATCTGGACCGCCTTGCCGGATCCGCCGGTCTGCTGGAGCTGGATATTCCTGCCCCGGACGCCTGGCGCCGGGCGATCGAGACCGCGATCAGCGAGTACCGGGGCCCGCGCACCTCCGCCGAACCGGGCACGGACGAGGGCACGGAAGAGGGCACAGACGAGGTGGCCGTGAAGCTCCTCGTGACCCGCGGCGTGGAGGGCACCAACACACCGAGCTGCTGGGTCCAGGCTTCGGCTCCCGGTGCCGCCGGGCGCCGCCAGCGAGAGACCGGAATCGACGTCATCCTGCTGGACCGCGGCTACGACAGCGAGGCCGGCGAGCGCGCCCCCTGGCTCCTGATGGGCGCCAAGACCCTCTCTTACGCCGTCAACATGGCAGCGCTACGCTACGCGCACGCCCAGGGCGCGGACGATGTCATCTTCGTCTCCGCGGACGGCCGGGTCCTGGAGGGCCCGACGTCCACCGTGCTGCTCGCCCACCTGGAATCCTCCGACGACGGCGCCGGCGGTGTCCGCACCGTCCGGCGCCTCATCACGCCGCAGCTGGACAGCGGGATCCTGCCCGGCACCTCGCAGGGCGCCCTCTTCAAAGCCGCCAAGGCCGCCGGCTGGGAGCTGGGCTACGGGCCGCTGGAGCCGGACGATCTGTACGACGCCGACGCCGTCTGGCTGATCTCAAGCATCCGGCTGCTGGCCCCGGTCAACCACATCCACGGCAGGGAAATCGGCACCCCGGAACTGCGCAGGCAGCTCACGGCCGAGCTCAATGCGCTCTACGCCACCATCGACTAACCACGATCTACAGCAACGCGGGGTCACATAGCGCCCATCCGGCGGCCCGGGACGGGCCGTAGGTGACCCCGCGTTGCCCCATGCTTTCGGTTCCGGACCGTCCGGCCTTCGGCCCCGCGCCCGGAGCCGCTCCGCCGCCCTGCCAGGACGCTGAGCTCCTTCACCAGAGCGGCCAGCAGCGCAAGACCGCGGTATACGGCATAGACCGGGAGAAGCGGGAACACCCACACCCGGCGCAGCTTCCCCCACGAGCCGTTGATCACCAGCTCCAGCGCCGCGACTCCCAGCGTCGCGGAAATCACCACGCCGCCCAGCACCGCCCAGGCATCTGCTCCGAGCCGGCCATAGCCCAGCGGCACCAGACAGGCCAAAGTGAGCAGGCCCGCGAGCTGGAGCACGGGCCCAAAGACAGTGACCAACAGCGCCGCCATGAGGCTGTCACCGAGGGCGCGCCGCCGCAGGTCCCCTATCGCGCACTTGTGGATCCACAGGGACTGCAGAAGCGACCGTTCGCGGCGGACCTGGTGGCTCCAGAGCGCGCCCATATTCGACGGCCCCGCCTTCCGGATCAGGGCGCGCGGTGCAAAGACAACCCGGTACCCGGCCTGGCGCACGCGCCAGCCCAGCTCAAGGTCACCCTCCGCCGTGTCTTCGCGGAATGGTCCCACCTCGGCAATGACGGCGTGGCGCACAGCTGTCATTCCCCCGGACATGGTGGGGAGGCCGCCGGTCACCGACTGTGCGCGCCAGGTGGTGCCGCTGCCCAGCCGGCGGATGAGGTCCAGGACCCGGGCCGGACCCGACGTCGGCTCCGTTGTCCCTTCGCTGCCGCGGACCGCCCCGGTGCGCTGGTCCTCGAAGCCTTGAAGCATCCGGTCGATGGTGCGCGGGGTCACGGCCGCGTCCGCGGCCAGGAACATGAGGATCTCCCCTGTGGCGTAACGGATGCCCAGGTTCAGTGCGCTACCCGTGCCGGCATGGGACTGCGCCGTGATGACGATCCGTCCGTCCTGCGCGGCGAACCCCGCCATCAGCTCGGCGGTGTTGTCGGTGGAGCCGTCGTCCACGATGATCAGCTCGTACCGCTCATACCTGCTCGCCTGGACGGACCGTACGCAGTTCGCAATCACAGCCGCCTCGCTGTGCGCCGAAACAATGATGGACACCGTAGGCCAGCGGGCCCAGAGGCCGGGCGGGCCGCTGCGCCGTCGGCGGGTGGCCCGGACCTCGAACCAGGCCGCAAGCGGCAGGGCAAGGACTCGTGCCAGCCCGAGGGCCAGGACCGGCAGCCCGAGGGCCATCAGCCAGGTGTGCTCCGCCGCCATGGCCGGCTCAGCCCAGCACTCTTGCGTAGACAGCCGGGCACCGCCGGAAGGACGCAGGGTTGAACGACGGGAGGAGGAAAGTCGCCAGAACCGCGTCGAGCAGCTCGGGCGCGGACGCGCTGCTGGCCCCAAAATGTGCACTCACGCCCAGCACCACAGGGGCCGCATCGGCACGGCACCGGATCTCGACGTCCACGGGCCCGGTCAGGCCGAGTACGCGGACGGCGGCCAGGGCCAGCTTGCCGATCCCGGCGGCTTCGCCCGCCGCCACCCGCCGGCCGGTCCCCCCGCCTCCGGAGTCTGTGCTTCCGGAATCCCCGCCTCCGGAGCCCGGTCTGCGCGGCCCGGTCTGCTCGAAGACGACGGCGACTGGCGCCATGGCGTTGTGCACGGGTGTGCCGAAGACCATGGCGAGGTACGAGGTTCCCGGTATGAACTCCTGGACGATCTGGCCCTCCGGCACAAGTCCCCAGTCCACCGCACCGGCTTCGGCCAGCACTTGAACACCCTGACCGGCCTGGGCCGACCTCGGATTCAGGACGACGGGACCGCCCAGTGCCGCCAGGGACGCCGGCGCGGCGGCGAAGTCGCTGGCCACGCCGAACCGGGGAACGGGGATCCCGGCCGCGTGCAGCGTCCACGCGGTGAAGAGCCGGTCGTTGGCGAGGGCGACCGGGCCAGGGTCGGCGACGATGAGCCGGATGCCCTCGGCGAACCCGGCGCGGGCGGCGGCCAGGTACGGAAGCTCCTCGCTGAGCGTAGGAATGACCACATTGAGGGATCGTGCGTCGATGAGCCGGCGGAGCGCAGGGACCCAGTCCGGATCACCAGGCGGCGGGATCCGGACGGTCTCGGCGCCGTCGGGGCCCGGCACGTCGCTGTTGTCGGCGCCGAGAACGGGAATTCCCCGGGCCGACAACTGCGCAGCGACGGCGCAGCCGGCTGCGCTGCCTACTCCGGTGACCAATATGCGCGGACCCATGGTTCCCCCTCCACTGCGTCCCGCCGCTGCCGGTTCTCCGGCAACGGCGGTTCACAGGCATCTGAGACCTTGCCGGCCATGCGGCCGGACCTGTCCTCCCAGTAGACCGGCCACCGGCCGGGGGCACACGAGTGGCCACTACTTGCAACGCCCGCCCCGGCACCACTGCCGTCCGGCACAGCTACCTGCTTCTCGAGGGGCCACCATGAGGTCACGGACCGGTCCGGTTACTAAACATGACGACGACGGCGGTGCGGGCCGGCGTCGTAAGTGTTACGTTTTTGGGGAGTAATGAGACCCGGCACCAAGCCCTGACTGGCCGGTCGGCAACCCTCCCTTTCGCGGCGGGGTGCCTCAGGTGAATACTCGGCATATCGACCATTCGAGCTGCAAGCGTGAAAGAAGGAGATCCGTCGTGACTGACGCGTCCGCCCCCGCCGTGCCAAGCACAGCACCCGCCCCGTCCCCCGCGGCAACTGCCGCAACCGCCGCAACCGCCGCGACCGCCGCGACCAAAGAGGGGAAACTGGCCTACCGCCTGTTCACCGGCCCAGACGACCGCGCTTTCTGCGAGCGCGTCTCGGCCGCCCTGGCCGAGGGCTATGTGCTGCACGGAAGCCCCTCCGCCACCGTCAACGGCAGCAGCGTCATTGTTGTCCAGGCTGTGGTGCTGCCGGCAGCAATCGCCATCGCTGACGCCGCCGTCGCAAGCGCTGTCGAGGATCTGGACAGCGACGGTTTCGGCTACGAAGAGACCATCGAGGGCCACGCGTGAGGTACGCCGGGGACCTCAGCCCGCAGGAAGCCTGGGCCAGGCTTGAGGCGGGCGCGCTCCTGGTGGACGTCCGCACCGAGGATGAATGGGCCCACATCGGCGTCCCGGACACCGCATCCGCGAACGGCACCCGGAACGCCCCGCTGTTCATCCAGTGGAACCTGGCCGGCGGTATCCCCAACAGGCAGTTCTTGGACCAGCTGAAGCAGCAGGCACCCGAAGATCACGGCACCGAACTGATATTTCTCTGCCGTTCCGGCGTGCGCTCCATCGCCGCCGCGGAGGCCGCCGCCGAGGCCGGCTTCACCTCGTACAACGTCCTCGAAGGCTACGAAGGCGAACCGGACCGGCACGGCGGACGGACCGTCAACGGCTGGAAGAACCGGGGCCTGCCCACCATCCGCGGAAAGCACTAGGTGACCTTCAATCCCGACGCCGCCGGCTGGGGCCCCGGCACGCAGGCCGTCCGCGGCGGACTCGACCGCACCGGCTTCCAGGAAACCACCGAGCCGATCTTCCTCAACTCCGGTTTCGTCTACGAATCAGCCGCCGCAGCGGAACGCGCCTTCACCGGCGAGGACGAACGCTTCGTCTACTCCCGCTACGGCAACCCCTCGGTGGCGACCTTTCAGGAACGCCTCCGGCTGCTCGAAGGCACCGAGGCATGCTTTGCGACGGCGTCCGGGATGTCGGCGGTGTTCACCGCCCTCGGCGCGCTGCTGGCGGCGGGCGACCGTGTGGTGGCCGCCCGCTCACTGTTCGGCTCCTGCTTCGTGATCCTCAACGAGATCCTGCCGCGCTGGGGCGTGGAGACGGTCTTCGTGGACGGCCCGGACCTGGCGCAATGGCAGGCCGCGCTGGGCGAGCCGACGACGGCGGTCTTCTTCGAGTCGCCGTCGAACCCGATGCAGGAAATCGTGGACATCGCCGCCGTGAGCGAACTGGCACACGCCGCCGGCGCCACGGTCGTCGTCGACAATGTCTTTGCCACTCCCCTGCTGCAGCGCTGCGGGGAGCTCGGCGCGGACGTGATCGTCTACTCCGGCACCAAACACATCGACGGCCAGGGCCGGGTGCTCGGCGGCGCGATCCTGGGTACCAGGGAATTCATCGGGGGCCCGGTCAAGCAGCTCATGCGCCATACCGGCCCGGCGCTCTCCGCGTTCAACGCCTGGGTGCTGACCAAGGGCCTGGAAACCATGGCCCTGCGGGTGAACCACTCCGCGGCGTCGGCCCTGCGGCTGGCCGAATGGCTTGAGGGACAGCCCGCGGTGAGCTGGGTGCGGTACCCGCTGCTGAAATCGCACCCGCAGTACGGGCTGGCCGCGAAGCAGATGAAGGCCGGCGGCACGGTGCTCACGCTTGAGCTCTCGCCGTCGGCGGGCCGCTCCGCCAAGGACGCCGCGTTCGCCCTGCTGGACGGGCTGCGCATCATCGATATCTCCAACAACCTGGGCGACGCGAAGTCCCTCATCACCCACCCCGCCACAACAACACACCGTGCCATGGGCCCGGACGGCCGTGCGGCGATCGGGCTTAGCGACGGCGTCGTGCGGCTCTCCGTGGGACTGGAAGACAGCAATGACCTGATCAGCGACCTCGGCCAGGCGCTCAAGCGGGTCTAGCGGGCATTCTCGTTAGTTCGTCGGGGGTCCGGGCGCGGTGGCCGGACTCCGGGACATGCCCCGCGCCCGGGCCAGCGGATGGACATAGGGTCATTGCGTCCAGTCCCGGGTGCGAAAAATGAGCATGTCCCCGCTGGACTGGACACCGGCCCGAAGGGACATGCCCCGCGCCGGAGCCAGCGGATGGACATAGGGTCATTGCGTCCAGTCCCCGGTGCGAAAAATGGGCATGTCCCGCTGCGATGTTCGGCCCGGCGATGTCAGGCCCGGCGCACCCGGCCCAGGGACGGGGCCTGTTCCGCGGGATCCCCGGTCCCGGCCCCCTCGCCGGTCAGCTGCACGGCCCGGGCCACGACGGCGGCGAGTCCACCGTGCGCGAACGGCCGGCGCTGCAGCTGGGAACCGGTCCCTTCACTGAGGATCCGCGCGATGCCCGCCCGGACCTGCTCGAGCTCGCCCTGCTCCGCCAGCACGGGGGCCAGATAGTCCACGAGGGCCTGGACGACGTCCGGCGCCGGGGCGGGCGTGAAGGTGCCGAAGTCCAGCAGTTGCCCGCGCAGCCCGCAATTGCTGGCCTGCCAGGCCGCCATCCGCAACAACAGCGTCGGCACCGGGGCGGGCTCGACGCCGTCGGCCCATTCCCGGGCGGCCGATTCCACCAGCGCGCGCACCAGCACGGCGAGCAGCGCCGCGTCCCCGGCCCGGAGGCACACATCCGCGACCCGGACCTCCACGGTGGGATGGTGCCGGCAGAGCCTCGCGTCGAAGTAGATCATCCCCTCGTCCAGCAGCACGCCGCTGTCCACCAGCCGGGTCACCAACCGCCGGTAAACCGGCAGGCTGCCAAAAATCATGGTGGGCCCCGAGCCCGGCCAGCGGTTCCACGCCTGCGTGCGGTAGCTTTCAAAGCCTGTCTCCGCGCCGTTCCAGTAGGGCGAGTTCGCGCTGAGGGCGATCAGCACAGCCAGCTTGTCGCGGATCCGGTCCATCACCGCCACGCCCTCCTCCGGCGACTCCACAAGGGTATGGACGTGGAAGCCGCAGGTCAGCTGGTCCCGGACGATCACCCCGAAACGCTCCTGCATGGCGATGTAGCGCGGTTTGGGCGTGGTGTGGGTCGCAGATCCCCGGGGCGAGGTGGCCAGGGCCGCGACGCGGGCGCCGTGTTCCCGGGCGGCCTGGTCTGCCAGGGCGCGGCCCTGCAGGACCTGCCGCAAGAGTGCGGCGTAGTCCAGGCACGGCTGCGTCCGGGTTTCAATCTGTTCAAGTTTGAGCTCGAAGCTGAAGCCGGCGTCCTCGTGGACCGGAGTCCTGGGCACACCGGCGGCTACCTCCCGGCCGGTGTCCGGCCCTGGCGGGACCAGGGTGGGCAGCATAACGTCGGCCAGGGCAAGGGGCATCCCCGTTTCCGGGTCGACGATCAGCAGTTCTTCCTCCACACCGAAGGTGCGCATGCATCTATTGTGCGTCAGGACCGGCCCAAGCGCGCTACCCCAACGCGGGGTCACTCCGCGCCCATGCCGGGCCGCCGGACGGGCGCGATGTGACCCCGCGTTGCTTTGGTCAGTGGGGCGCCAGGGGGTCAGTCCTGGAAGTACTCGATCTTCGCGCCGATGGTGTTCAGCCGCTCGGCCAGGTCTTCGTAGCCGCGCTCGATCACGTAGATGTTCCGCAGTTCGGAGACGCCGCGGGCAGCGAGCATCGCCAGCAGCAGGCAGGCGGCGGGACGGAGCGCGGGCGGACAGCCCACCTCGGCCGCGCGCCACTTGGTGGGGCCGTTGACGTAGATCCGGTGCGGGTCCAGCAGCTGCACCTGGGCGCCGAGCTTGTTCAGTTCGGTGAGGTAGATCGCGCGGTTGTCGTAGACCCAGTCGTGGATCATCGTCTGGCCCTTGGCATTGGCTGCGATGACCGCGAAGAACGGCAGGTTATCGATGTTCAGGCCGGGGAACGGCATAGGGTGGATCTTGTCCTCCGGCGCGTGCAGTGCAGACGGCTTGGTGGTGACGTCCACCAGCCTGGTGCGGCCGTTGCGGGCCAGGTACTCGCCGGAGACCTCAAGCCGCTGGCCCATCTGCTCCAGCGTCGCGAGTTCGATTTCCATGAACTCGATGGGGACGCGGCGGATGGTGACTTCCGAGTCCGTCACAATGCCGGCGGTGATGAGGCTCATCGCCTCGATCGGGTCCTCGGACGGGAAATACTCGATGTCGACGTCGATCGAGGGCCGGCCGGTGATCTTCAGGGTGGTGGTTCCCACACCGTCGATCTGCACACCGAGCATCTGCAGGTAGAAGCAGAGGTCCTGGACCATGTAGTTGGGGCTGGCGTTGCGGATGATCGTGGTGCCGCGGCGGTGGGCGGCGGCCATGATGGCGTTCTCCGTGACGGTGTCACCGCGCTCGCCGAGCACGAACGAGCGGTCAAGTCCGTCCGACGGCGGTGCCTGCACCGCGTAGAAGCCGGACTTGGCGTCCACGCTCAGGCCGAACTGGCGCAGCGCCTGCATGTGCGGCTGCACGGTGCGGGTGCCGAGGTCGCAGCCGCCCGCGTAGGGCAGCCGGTATTCGCTGGATTCGTCCAGCAAGGGACCCAGCAGCATAATTACGCTGCGGGTACGGCGGGCAGCTTCCACGTCCATGGAGCCGAGGTCCAGGACGGCGGGGCGGCGGATCTGCAGATCGCTGGCGTTGAGCCAGGTGCATTCGACGCCGATGCTGGTCAGCACCTCCACGATCCGGTTGACCTCTTCGATCCGGGCCAGCCGGCGCAGCGTCGTGGTGCCGCGGTTGATCAGGCTGGCGCAAAGCAGGGCGACGCCGGCGTTCTTGCTGCTGTTGACGTCGACGGCGCCGGAGAGGCTGCGGCCGCCCTCCACCCGGAGGTGGGTCATGGCCGGGCGGCCCACCTTGACGATGGTGCGGCCGAAGATGGTCTCGAGCCGCTGGATCATTTTCAGGCTCAGATTCTGCTTGCCCTGTTCCATCCTGGCGATGGCGCTCTGGCTGGTTCCCAGCTCGGCGGCGAGCTGTCCCTGGGTCCAGCCTTTTTGGCCGCGGGCATCGCGGAGCAGCACGCCTACATGTTCAGCAGTCTGTTGAGTCATCACAAAAAAATATCACGGATGAGTTATTCACCCCGGGGATTACCGCCGAAATGGCGTTAAACTCGCAGGAATATCCGTACTGTGCGATACTGCCCGCTACTGCCGCGCGAGGAAAACCATGTTCCAGGTCCCGGCCCCCAGCGCCGCGGCGACGGCGGCCCCGGCGATCCCCAGCCCGCCCAGCAGCACCCACACGTCAAGGATGCTGTAGACCGATTTCCGCGCCCACGTCCGCTGTGAGCCGCCGAACCCTCGTGCCTCCATGGTGACCGCCAGCCGGGTGGCACGCCGGACCGCCTGGACCAGCAGCCCGAAGCTCTGCCCCAGCGTAGCCCGGAGCCGCTGCACCGGATTCCCGTGGGAGCCCACGCCGCGGGCACGGCGGGCCATGCCGATGGTGTGCCATTCCTCGGCCATGAGCCCCACGAGCCGCATGGCTGCCAGGGTGCCCAGCACAAAGCGGTGTGGCAATTTCGCCTTCTGTGCCAGGGCGTCGGCGAGGTCCGTGGGGTCGGTGCAGCTCATCAGCAGCACGGCCGGCAGTGCGATCGCCAGTCCGCGGAGCATAACACCCAGCCCCAGCTCGAGGGATCCTTCGCTGATGGACCAGATCCCGGCGTCGAGCAGTATGGCCCCGGAATCCGGCGCCAGGATCGTGGTGCTCCAACCGCCCAGCGCCGCCGCCAGGACCAGCGGCCAGCCGCGCTGCCAGAGCAGGCCGAGAGTCAGCCCGGCCAGCGGAAATAGCGCCAGCTCGAGAATGAGCGCCACTGAGGCGGATACCCAGTCGATGGACAGCGCCAGGACCATCGTGATGAGCACGACGGCGGCGAACTTCGCCAGCGGGTTGGCGCGGGCCAGCAGGGCGTGGTTGCCGCGTAGGGTCTGCTCCTCCCTCACGGTGCGCCCACCTTTCCCGGTTCGAGGTGCCCGGGTTCGTCGCGCTCAGCGGCGCGGAGTCTGAGCTCGGTGCCGCCCAGGACGTCGGTGAAATCCGCATCGTGCGTCACGGACACCACCGCGGTGCCAGCATCTAGAAGTTCGGCGAGGAAAGAGGCAAGCTCGGCCCAGGTGTTGGCGTCCTGACCGAAGGTCGGCTCGTCCAGGACGAGCACCCGCGGGTGCGCGGCGAGCACGGTGGCCACGGAGAGGCGCCGTTTTTCGCCGCCGGAGAGGGTATAGGGGTTGGCGTCCACGAGCTTGGTCAGCCGCAGGCGTTCCAGCAGTTCGTCCACCCGTTCCTCGCCGCGGCCCAGGTGACGGGGGCCGAACATCAGTTCGTCCAGCACACGGCCGGTGACGAACTGGTGCTCCGGCTCCTGGAACACGGTGCCGATCCGCGGGATCAGCTGCCGGGCCCTCCATTTGTAGGGGTCGGTGCCGGCACCTGCGCCCAGTTCCGGCGTGGCGGACACCGTGCCGGACACCGGCGCGAGCAGACCGGCCAGGGTCAGGGCGAACGTGGACTTCCCCGAGCCGTTGGGCCCGGTAACGGTCAGCGCTTCTCCGGCGCGGATCCGGGCCGTGATGCCGGACTGCACGGGTTCCAGCGCGATAGCGCGGAACCCGCCGCGGACCCCGGACCGGCGGGGCCGTCCGCGGGAGACGGCCAGGTCCTCGACGGCGAGCAGCAGCTGCCCCGCGGAGCCGCCCCCGGAGCCGCCGGAAACGGCCGCGCTGCGTGCCCGGGTCTGCGGCACATAACCCGGAACCCAGACGCCCGCTGCGATGAGCATGTCCCGCGCCTGCGCCAGGACCTGGTCCGGCGGCCCGTCGATCAGCACGGCGGCCTCGGTGGCTGATCCCGGCTGCAGGACCACGATCCGGTCCACGAGGTCCTTCCAGATCGAGACCCGGTGCTCCACCACCACCAGGGTGGCCCCGGTCTTGTCGAGGCAGCGTCCCACTGCGTCGCGGACTTCCAGGACACCGGCGGGGTCCAGGTTTGCGGTGGGCTCGTCGAGCAGGATCAGCCCGGGGCGCATCGCCAGGATGCCGGCGAGCGCCAGGCGCTGCTTCTGCCCGCCGGAGAGCGACGACGTCGGGTGGTCCGGCGGCAGCCGGCCCAGCCCGACGTCGTCCAGCGCCTCCGCCACCCGACGCCAGATCTCCTCCCGGGGCACGGACAGGTTCTCCGCACCGAACGCGACATCGTCGGCGAGGCGCGAGAGCACCACCTGGGTCTCGGGATCCTGCTGCATCAGCCCGGCCCGGCCGCGCTGTGCCCGCGGCGGGGCACCGTCGATCAGGAGGCTGCCGGTCTCGTCCGGGTCCTCGGCGTCCGCCGGCGCGCGGCCGGCGGCACGGCCAACGGCACGGCCGGCGGCACGCTCTGTGGCACCGGCGGAGCTGTCGCCCAGCACCCCCGCCAGGGCATGGAGCAGCGTGGATTTGCCGGCACCGGAGGGCCCCAGCAGCAGCAGGCGTTCCCCGGGCCGGATGTCCAGGTCCAGGCCGTTGACGGCCGGTTGGGTTCTTCCGGCGTGCCGCCAGCCCCAGCCGCGCGCGCTGACCGCGGCCGGGCGGACCCTGTCGATGGATGTCATCAGTCGGGTGCGGCCGTCAGGAGAAGACGGGTTCCGATGCGGCTTTCCGGGACGCGAAGGAGCCCAGCACCCCGGTCCTGGCCAGTCCGCGGGTGGCGAGCCAGGACAGTCCGCCGGCGATCAGGGCCCCGGAGATGGCGGTGAAAATGATATAGGCAAGCTTGTCCCCGCCGGCGTAGGCGATGTTCCAGCCCCAGGGCAGGAACGAATCGTTGAGTCCGCCGAACAGGCCCGCGCCGGCGCCGGCCAGCAGGGACACGGGCAGGTTGAACTTCTTGTAAACCACTGCGGCGAACACCAGCTCCGCGCCGAGGCCCTGCAGGACGCCGGAGATCAACACCGTGACTCCATACTGCGAGCCCATGATGAGCTCGCCGGTAGCGGCCACGGTTTCACAGAACAGGGCAGCGCCCGGCTTGCGGATGATAAGCATGCCCAGCACCGCCGGGATCATCCAGCCGCCGGCGTAGAGCCCGGTCAGCGGCGGGTAGAACGCGTTGACGGGTGCGGAAATAACGTTGGCGCCCTGGGACCAGGCCCAGAAGATCACGCCGCCGGCCACCGCGATCAACGCGGCCACGACAATATCCACCACTCGCCAGCCGTAACCGGGCCGGGTGAGTGCCTTGCGTGCAGAATCTTGCGCTGCAGATGTATCAGTCATGTCGTCCTCCTGAGGAACAGGAGGGGAGGGTGCTCCGGCGGGGCCTCGGCTTCCGCCGCCCCGCCGGGCACTCTGAGAACTCGACTCCCTTGCGCCGGTACTAACCGGATCAGGTTCGAGGGTCTGCGGCTGTCCGCACTCTCAGCGCCCACCTGCGGTTCCGCTGGATTTCTCCAGTGATGCCCGACGGCGGCGCTCCCCTGTCGTATTTAAGATCGCCCTGATGGGCGTTCCCCAGTTTACACCCGGCACGCCGCCCCGATTCGAAGAGCCGGGAGGGCAGGTGGGCATTTCGTTGGTTCAACGGGGGTGCGTGGCGGGGTGGGGGCTGGGAGGGCACTGCTCAGGGACATGCCCCGCGCCGGGGCCAGCGGATGGACATAGTGTCATTGTGCCCAGTCCCGGGCGCGAAGAATGGGCATGTCCCGCTGGACTGGACACCGGCCCGAAGGGACATGCCCCGCGCCGGGGGCAACGGATGGACAAAGTGCCATTGTGCCCAGTCCCGGGCGCGAAGAATGGGCATGTTCCGCCGGCGCTAAAACGTCCTGGCGCTGCCTGAACCCCCGACGAGCTAAGGAAGATGCCCACTAGTGTCAATGCCGTTCGGTTAGCGGCCTGGGTCCGGCGTCAAGGCTGTGGGAGATCGGCGTGTCACCGGGTTAAGCTGGCGTGGCTCCTGTTTGAGTAGT
>NZ_JAXCID010000054.1:0-21854 GCF_035985125.1 Arthrobacter sp. CG_A4
AGGCCGGGCCCCCTTCCAGAAAGGAGACCCGGCCTCCGCGCCGTCACGGCGCAAACCTGCGGAACCGGCAAACCGCTACCGACCCACGCACCTAGAGGCTGGCCAGCAGGTCCTTCATTTCCTGCATTTCCGCTTCCTGAGAGGCGACGATGTTCTTGCTGAGCTGCACGGCGTCGGGATTCTTGCCGTCGGTGGTTTCAGTCTTGGCCATCATCACGGCGCCTTCGTGGTGGGCAATCATCTGTGTGAGGAAAAGACTCGCCCCCTCGGTGCCCTGCGCTGCGTCCAGCTTCAACATGTCATCGCCGCCCATCAATCCGTCCATGCCGCCTCCGGGCATGTCGCCGGACATTTGGGCGGATTCGTTCCAACTCTTGAGCCAGCCCATCATCGTGGTGATCTCCGGGTTCTGTTCGGCTTTGATCCTGGTAGCCAGGGCACCCACTTTCGGGTTGAGGCCCTGTTTCATGAGCATGATGTCGCTCATCTCCACGGCCTGCTTGTGGTGCGGGATCATCATCTGGGCGAACATGGTGTCTGCGGCGTTGTGGTCCGCGGCAACGGCAGGAGCGGAACTCGAGGACATTCCGGAGCCGCCATGGTTCATGCCGGGCATGCTGCCGCCGTATCCGGCGGAGCCCGTAGAGCATCCGGCCAGCGCGATCGCGGCTGCGATGGCTGCGGCGGAGACGGTCAGAATCTTCTTCATGGAAATCGGGTCCTTCAAGACGTCATACCGGCGCATGGAGCCGGTGGCTGTTGACGCGCACGGCAATGAGGCCGGAGTCCCGGCAGTGCGCGTCAGGGTCAGGGCTGATGCGCCGGGCAGGACACGGCGCAGCTCCGCCTTCTAAGTCCGGCTGATGCAGAGGTCGCCCGGTGAAGGACTTCCCGGAAGGTACGAGGACGTGGAAGCCTGGGTCGGCGCGCCGGCATCATCGTGCGCTGCCAAAGGTGCGTTGCCCGGCAGGGGGGCTGCCAGGGACGCGTTGCCGGGCGACGGGATGCATGTCGCATCCATGGCAGCCATCATCGCGCACCCGGCCTGGTCAGCGCACGCCGGTTCCGGCAAGGAGCCCGTCCCAGCTGATTCTGAACTGACTATGGCCGATGCGCCAGCAAGGGCAGTGTGTTCCGGCGCTGATGACTGCATCGCCTGCAGCATTTCCGCTGCCGGTACGGCGGCGGATGTCGGAACGCTGTGGGAGCCGGTCATGGTGTGCATACCGACGATCCCGGCGATGATGGACAGCAGTCCGGCCAGCAGGCCCGCGCGGCGGAGGAAGGGCCCAAGATGGCGGGATAGGACGTCGGTCATAAGGCACCTCCTTTTGTGCGGGTTGCCTACGGTATATGGTTCCGGGCCAAGCGGCCGGCGGCGTCTACCGGCTTAACGATCGTGCTAGAGATCAAGTTTTACCCGGTGCAGCCGGGGGGTGGTCAGGATGATGGGTGCCAGCACCGAACGGTTGCCCGGCTCCGTGCGGGTTGGATTAGTTATTAGCAGCGACGCTGTATCCGGCGCCGGATACAGCATCCCGGACCGCGGTGCCGGTAACGGTTCCGGCCACGGTCAGACGGGATACCCCTCCGGCGACGAGATCCACGGTCGCCGACTTCACGCCGTCCACGGCTTTGACCGCGTTTTCAACCGTTTGAACGCAGTGCCCGCAGGTAAGTCCTTCGATAAAATACTCGAAGCCCTCTACGGGCACAGGCGGTTGCGTCCCGGCATCGGGTGAACAGCAGCTGCAGCCTGAGGGCTCCGCAGCAGAAAGGGGAAGTTCGGTCCGGATATCTGTTCCGCACATGTCAGTTCGTTCCTTTGCAGAAAGGCGTGAGGGGGATGCTGGGGTTGAACGGCTGTAACGGCCGGCGGTTCCGCGGGCCTGGACAAACCACTTCACTGACAACACCTCAAACATACCCCCAAGGGGTATCTTCTGCAAAGTGCCGAACGGCCGGCGGCGGGCCGACAGCGTGGTTCAAATCGATTCTTTCCGCCGCACGGGTTTGCATACCCCTCAGGGTATATGCACCTGTACCTGCCGGCTATCAGCCAAACCTGCAGGGAGGGTCTGATGTTGCGGTCACCCCATCCGCTTGCGAGGCAGGGGAGCAGCTGGGCCGGTGGGCCGGAGATCCCGTCAGAGCTGCCGGCGTACCGAGCGGCGTGCCACCCCCGATGCCGCCGAATCTGCAGGAAAGAAAGTCCGGGCTACCGGTTCCGGCCGCCATGTTCCACTGTGTCTGATCGGCCAGATCTCAAGCTACCCCCGCGCACGCTCCTGGTCCTTCAGGGTCCGGGGCTTTGGTGCATGCAGAAAATCACGGCGATGACCCGGCTTCGTTTGTGACAAGTACTTTAGGTTCCCCGGCAGCGGGCCCGGTATAATCGCCGCAGTGGGCGAAATCCAATGGCACTATTTGCGTTGAATACGGGGGGCGGGGAAAGTGCGTCATTCCATGCGATGGCAGCATGACTTTTCCTACCTGGCTGCGTTCCTCGCGGTTCTGTCGTTGTTTGTCGCAATGACGGGGGCACTTGACCTGCCGATGACGGCTGCCGAAGAAACGCCACCCGCCTCCACAGGACGCTTCCTCGATTCGTCCGACACCGAGGGGGCTGAATTTACCGCCCCCCGGATTGCCCCTCCCAGCGACGAGGCTGTCGTCGCTGTTTCCGGCCCGGGGAACCAACCCCTGCCGTTCCTTCCTGAACATTGCCCCATGAACCTGGGTTTGTCGGTGACGTGCCCGGATGTGCTGTCGTCAGCAGTCCTTGCCACCTCCGTCCCGGGACCTCCAGGCCGCATTCCCTCCAGCGCCGAGGCAGCAGGACAGCCGGACGGGGCGCTGCCGGAGGCTCCCGGGGCGCCCATCCTCCCTGTATCGCTCATCCGGCTGTCCATTAGCCGCGTGTAGGAGTCCTCTGTCCTCCGGACTCTGATCCGTAGGGGACGGAGCTCCCCACGGCGTCCACGCATCCGAGGCTGTACGTACTCCGGCAACAGCTTGACCGTCGGGCCAGATCGAATTCATCTCCAGACTCACCACACCTCTGTTGCGCCCGGCGTTTGCGCCATAGGAGCGCCGGCCGGACACTTCTTCAACCAGAAACTTCAACTGCTAACGAGTCCCGAGAGGAATTTCCGGCATGAGTAATAGGACACAAACCGCGGTCATGGAGGTGGCAGGTGTTCACTGGGCCTCGTCCAAGAGCGTCGCAGAAGCCACGCTGTCGCGCCGGCCAGGCGTGCTCAGCGTGGAAGCGAATCCGGTCTCGCAGACGGCGAACGTCACGTTCGACCCGACTAGGACCTCCATCGCCGACCTCACGACTTGGGTGCGAGACTGCGGCTACCACTGTTCCGGCCAGTCCGTGCCCAACCACATCTGTGATCCGATGCACGAAGGCGGTTCCGCGCCGTCGGAACGCCCCGGCCGCGGCACCGCTGAGCACCATCCGCCTGCCACCGAAGGCCGCACCGGACCCGGGCCCGAAGACCACTCAGGTCATCAGGGTCACGAGGGTCATGGTGGCGGGGTTGACGCCCATACCGCTGGCCCCCAGCGCGCCCCCAGGGATGCCCAGGAGGTCATGGGTCATGGCGGTCATGGCGGTCATGGCGGTCTTGGCCTGTCGATGGAGTCCATGGTCCGTGACATGCGGAACCGATTCGTTGTGGCAGCCGCACTGTCGGTGCCGATTACTCTCTGGTCACCGATCGGCAGGGATGTCTTCGGGTTCACGGTCCCGGCACCCTTCGGGTTGCGGGACGACGTCTTTGCCTTGATTCTGTCCGTGCCGGTCATTTTCTATGCGGGCTGGATCTTCTTCGACGGCGCCTATCGGGCGCTGCGTGCCCGGACACTGGACATGATGGTCCTCGTCGCGGTGGGTGTCGGGGCTGGCTGGGTTTACAGCTTGGTCGTCACCGTGACCGGCGGCGGCGAAGTCTTCTACGAGGCCGCCACCGTTCTGGCCAGCTTCGTCCTATTGGGGCACTGGTTTGAGATGCGTGCACGGGGCGGGGCGAACGACGCGATCCGGACGCTGTTGGAACTGGCGCCGGCCAAGGCGGTGGTGATCCGGGACGGGGAACCGGTGGAAGTTCCCACCTCCGATATCGTGCCCGGGGACCTGCTGCTGGTGCGCCCGGGGTCCAAAATCCCCACGGACGGAACCGTTGAAGACGGCGAATCCGATATCGATGAATCTATGGTCACCGGAGAGAGTCTCCCCGTTGCCAAGACCGTTGGCTCCAAAGTCACCGGCGCCACCGTCAACACCACCGGAACCCTGAGGGTTCGCGCCACCAAGGTCGGCGCCGACACGGCACTGGCACAGATCGTCGCGCTGGTCCAGGAAGCCCAGAACTCCAAGGCTCCGGGGCAGCGGCTGGCTGACCGGGCGGCGTTCTGGCTCGTCTTTGTCGCGCTCATCGGCGGCAGTGCCACCTTCGCTGTGTGGCTGCTGACCGGCGCAAGCTTCCAGACGGCGCTGCTCTTTGCCATCACCGTGGTGGTTGTCACGTGCCCCGACGCGCTGGGCCTGGCCACACCCACGGCCATCATGGTCGGCACCGGTCTGGGTGCCAAGCGGGGCATTTTGTTCAAGAACGCCACGGCCCTGGAAACGGCTGCCCGTATCGAAGCCGTTGTCATGGACAAGACCGGCACCCTGACCCAGGGCAAGCCGGAAGTCACCGACTTCATCGCCGTCGGCATTGACGAGGATGAACTGCTGGCTCTCGTGGCCGCCGTGGAACGGGAGTCCGAGCATCCCCTCGCCGCCGCCGTTGTCAATTATGCGAAGAGCAGGGGTGTGCCCACCCTGGCTGCAACGGCGTTCCGCAATGTTCCCGGACACGGCGCCGGAGCGACGGTCCGGGGACGCCAGGTGTTTGTGGGCAACCGCAAGCTTTTGGCCGCCCAGGGCATTGACATCGGCCCTGTGGCCGACCAACGCCAGGAACTGGCGTCAACGGGGCGAACGGCGGTCCTGGTTGCCGTGGACGGCCGGGCGGCAGGAGTCATCGCCCTTGCCGACGCAGTCCGCGCGACGGCAGCTGCGGCGGTCGCGGCGATGCACGAAGCCGGCATCGAAGTCATCATGCTCACCGGGGACAATGAGGCAACCGCCCAGCGCATCGCCTCGCAATTGAACATCGACACGGTCATCGCCGAGGTGCTGCCCGGTGACAAGACAGCAAAGATCGCAGAACTGCAGGCCGCGGGCAAGCGGGTCGCCATGGTCGGGGACGGCGTCAACGACGCCCCTGCCCTGGCACAGGCTGACCTGGGCATCGCGATCGGCGCGGGAACAGATGTGGCGATCGAGACCGCCGACGTGGTCCTGATGCGCTCTGATCCGCTGGATGTTCCCGTCGCCCTGCGCATCGGCAAAGGCACCCTGCGCAAGATGCGCCAGAACCTGGGGTGGGCCATCGGCTACAACGTCATCGCCCTGCCCATCGCTGCCGGCGTCTTCTTCGCCTCACTGGGCATCAGGCTCAGCCCGGAAATAGCCGCGATCTCGATGTCCGGCTCCAGCGTCATTGTCGCCGTCAACGCCCTGCTGCTCAAGCGCCTGCGCCTGCCGGAACCCGGCGAGGCCACCGGACGCACTGTCAAAACCGAACCAGCCCCGGAGCCAAGCGACGTCCGTTAAGCGCCGCCCGGCGGCCCGTCCCCCTTACTCTCAAAGACAGACAGGACCTCCATGACAAACCATCAGCTGCCGCAGACCCGGGAACCCGCCCTCAGCCCGGACCAGTTGCACCGCGTCCATGCCTGGTGGCGGGCCGCCAACTACCTCTCCGTCGGTCAGATCTACCTCATGGACAACCCGCTTTTGCGCGAACCGCTCCTGCCGGAGCACATCAAGCCGCGGCTGCTGGGGCACTGGGGCACCACCCCGGGCCTGAATTTCATCTACGCCCATCTGAACCGGACCATCATGGAACGGGATCTGGACATGATCTACATCATGGGCCCCGGCCACGGCGGACCCGGTCCGGTGGCGTCGGCCTGGCTGGAAGGCACCTACAGCGAGACGTACCCCAATATTTCCCTGGACCTCCAGGGGATGAAGCGGCTGTTCCGCCAGTTTTCTTTTCCCGGCGGCATCCCCAGCCATGTGGCCCCGGAGACACCGGGGTCCATCCACGAGGGCGGGGAGCTCGGATACGCGCTCTCGCACGCCTACGGCGCAGCATTCGATAACCCGGACCTCATTGTGGCGGCCATCATCGGTGATGGCGAAGCAGAGACGGGCCCGCTGGCCGCCAGCTGGCACTCCAACAAGTTCGTGAACCCCGGCCGGGACGGCACCGTCCTGCCGATCCTGCACCTGAACGGCTACAAAATCGCCAACCCCACGGTCCTGGACCGGATCAGCCACGCCGAACTGGACTCACTGTTGCGCGGGTACGGCCACACACCCTACTACGTGGAAGGATCCGACCCGGAACAGATGCACCAGGACTTCGCCCGGACCCTGGATACCTGCCTGGAGGAGATTCACGAGATCAAGCGCAGCGCGCGTGAGGACGGCCGGACGGAACGGCCCCGCTGGCCCATGATCGTCCTGCGCTCTCCGAAGGGCTGGACGGGACCGGTTGAAGTGGACGGGTTGAAGGTGGAGGGAAGCTGGCGTTCGCACCAGGTGCCCTTCACCCAGGCCCGCGAAAACGACAGCCACCGTGCCGTGCTGGAACAGTGGCTGCGCAGCTACCGCCCCGAGGAACTCTTCGACGACGACGGGGTGCCGGTGGCCGCTGTCCGCGGGTTGCATCCGGTCGGGGAGCGGCGCATGAGCGCGAACCCGCACGCGAATGGCGGCCTGTTGCTGCGCGACCTGCGCATGCCCGAATTTGCCGATTATGCCGTGCCCATGGCCTTTCCGGGCACCGGGGCCGTGGAATCCACCCGGGTGCTGGGGACGTTCCTGCGGGACATCATGGCAGCGAACATGGATAGTTTCCGGGTCTTCGCCCCGGACGAAAACAACTCCAACCGGCTGGGGGCTATATTCGATGCGACAGACCGGGCCTGGAATGCCCGGACCGTTCCAGAGGACGACCATCTGGCCCGCGACGGTCGGGTGATGGAAATTCTCTCCGAACACACCTGCCAGGGCTGGCTGGAAGGTTACCTGCTCTCCGGCCGGCATGGGTTCTTTTCCTGCTACGAGGCGTTCATCCACATCGTCGACTCGATGTTCAACCAGCACGCCAAGTGGCTGACCACCACCAATGACATCCCGTGGCGCCGGCCGGTAGCTTCCCTGAATTACCTGCTGACCTCCCATGTGTGGCGGCAGGACAACAACGGGTTCTCGCACCAGGACCCGGGGTTTATCGACCATGTGATCAACAAGAAGACCGACGTCATCCGCGTTTACCTGCCACCGGACGCCAACACACTCCTGTCCGTGGCCGATCACTGCCTGCGCAGCCGCCAGTATGTCAATGTCATTGTCGCCGGCAAGCAGCCGCAACTGCAGTTCCTGGACATGGAGCAGGCGATCGTGCACTGCACCAAAGGCATCGGGATCTGGGACTGGGCCAGTTCGGATGCGGACGGGGAACCCGACGTGGTCATGGGTTGTGCCGGCGACGTGCCAACAATGGAGACCCTGGCCGCCGTCGACATCCTCCGCGGGCGGTTCCCGGATCTGAAGATCCGGGTGGTTAACGTGGTTGACCTCATGCGCCTGCAGGATGACACGGAACATCCCCATGGCCTGTCCGGGCGGGACTTCGACGCCCTGTTCACCACGGATAAACCGGTGATCTTCGCCTATCACGGCTACCCGTGGCTGATCCACCGCCTCACGTACCGCCGGACCAACCACGGCAACATCCACGTCCGCGGCTACAAGGAGGAAGGCACCACCACCACGCCGTTCGATATGTGCGTGCTGAACCAGCTCGACCGGTTCACCTTGGCCATCGACGTCATCGACCGCGTGCCCCGGCTGAAGGACGTTTCGGCGCATGTCCGTGAGGAGCTCAAGAACAAGCTCATTGAGCACCGCCGGTACATCCGCACCCACGGCGAAGACATGCCGGAAATCCGGAACTGGGAGTGGACGTCCGGAGCCGGTACCGGTAATCAGCCGGCGGATGAGGCAACGAAGGAACCCGCTTAGCATGGCAAAGGTCCATTCGGGCGGCAGCCGCCCCGTCAGCGTTTCCCGGCATGGCGCAGAACTGCCGTATCAGGCGGTGCTGTTTGACATGGACGGGGTTGTCACGCAGACCGCCGCCGTGCACGCGGCAGCCTGGAAGCAGCTCTTCGACTCCGTCCTTCAGGATCCCCGGCTCGCCGGGGGTCCAAGGACAGATCCGTTCGACGAGGATGCGGATTACCGGCGGTACGTCGACGGCCGGCAGCGCGAGGACGGAGTCACCGCGTTCCTGGCCTCCCGCGGCACCCAGGTTCCCGCCGGGAGCCCCGACGACGGGCCGGACACCTGGTCTGTCCATGGACTCGGCGCCCGCAAGAATGCCCTGTTTCTGGAAGCCGTGGCCCGCAGCGGCATCCAGGCCTACCCGGGGACTACCGCCCTGCTGGCCCGGCTGCGTGCCGCAGGCATCCCCGTGGGACTTGTCACCGCCAGCCGCAACGCCCGCGCCCTGCTGAAGGCTGCCGGCCTTGACACCGGATTTGACGTCATTGTCGACGGGCAGACCGCCGCGGAACACGGCCTGCGGGGCAAGCCCGACCCTGCCATGTTCCTTGAGGCGGCCCGCCGGCTCGGCGTGGCGCCCCGGCAGGCCGCGGTGGTGGAGGACGCCGCCGCCGGTGTTCAGGCCGCATGCCGCGGCGGCTTCGGGCTGGTGGTCGGCATCGACCGCGCGGGGCATCGGGAACAGCTGGAGTTAGCCGGCGCCGACATCGTCCTCGGCGACGTCGCTGAGTTGGATTTGGGGGTCTCACGTACCGACCCCTGGACGCTGGTCTACGCAGGGTTTGATGCTGCCCACGAAGGCCACCGGGAGGCGCTGACCGCTCTCGGCAACGGGTACATGGCCACCCGCGGTAGTCAGCCGGAGCACAGTGACGACGGCGTCCACTATCCCGGCACTTATCTGGCCGGGGTCTACAACCGGACGATAAACACAATCCACGGCCTCGAACTGGAGGAAGAGCATCTGGTCAACGTCCCTAATTGGTTGCCGGTGGACGTGCGCATCGGCGCCGGGCCGTGGTGGTCAACGGGGGAGATCCCTGTCAGCGATGAGCGAAGCGAGCTCGATCTGCGCCGGGGCGTGTTGACTCGCCGCGTAACCCTCGCGGGCCCGGACGGCGGACAGCTCACCGTCGTGCAGCGGCGGCTGGTCTCTATGCACGATCCCCATCTCGCTGCGCTGGAGACGACCCTGACCGCCTCCGGTTTCAGCGGAACCGTGGGCATCCGGGAGGGCATCGATGCCGGGGTGGCCAACACCAATGTCCGCGACTATGCCGGAACCGGCCAGCGGCACCTGACCGATCCTGAATTCGCCGAGATGGACGGCGGCACCGTGCTGTGCGTCGTCCAGACCAGCCAGAGCAGGATACGGATCGCCCTGGCTGTCCGGACGGTGTTCGACGGTGCCCCGGCAGTAACGCCCCGGCATGCCGAGAGCGACCGCAGACGGCACCGGCGGCAGTTCGAGCTCCGGCTGACCGACGGACAGCCGGTCACCGTCACCAGGACCGCGTCGATGGCAACGTCCCGCGACGTTGCCATCTCCTCGCCTGAGGCCGCGGCGCTGGCGAGGCTATCCCGCGTTGACACGGGCTTCGCCGAACTACTCAACGACCACGAGGCGGCCTGGCGGCGTTTATGGGGGCGGTTCGGGATCAGCCTCGGTGGCGACAAGCAGTCCCAGCTGGTGCTCAACCTGCATGTGTTCCACCTGCTGCAGACGATCTCCGTGCATACCGCAGCCCTGGACGCCGGAGTGCCGGCCCGGGGCCTGCACGGGGAAGGCTACCGCGGTCACGTCTTTTGGGACGAACTCTTCATCTTCCCCGTGATCGGGCTCCGCCTTCCTGACATCAGCCGGGCGCTCCTGGAGTACCGCTGGCGCAGGCTGGATGCTGCGCGGGGCGCCGCACGCGCGCAAGGCCTTCAGGGGGCGATCTTCCCTTGGCAGAGTGGCAGCGACGGACGGGAGGAGACGCCCCGCCAGCTCTACAACGCCCGGTCCGCCCGGTGGATGCCGGACAACTCCAGCCGCCAGCGCCACGTCGGACTCGCCATTGCCTACAACGCCTGGCAGCACTTCCAGGCCACGGGGGACCGGGACTGGCTGACGGCCCGCGGCGGGGAACTGATCATCGAAGTGACCAGGATGTTCGCCTCGCTGGCGACCTATGATCCGGTGCAGGACAGGTTCCACCTGTCAGGGGTGATGGGGCCCGACGAGTACCACGACGGGTACCCGGACACGCCCGGGACCGGCCTGCGAGACAACGCGTACACGAACGTGCTTCTCTCCTGGCTGTGCCAACGCGCCGCCGATGTGCTGCGGGAACTCACGGGCCATCCCGGCGATGACCTCATTGACCGGCTGCAGGTAACCGACGATGAAATCAGCAACTGGTCCAGGATGAGCTGCAGGCTCGCCGTGCCGTTCCATGCCGACGGGGTTCTCAGCCAGTTTGACGGATACGAAGACCTGGCAGAACTGGACTGGCCGCACTACCGTGCGACATACGGCAACATCGGGCGGCTCGATTTGATCCTCGAAGCCGAAAACGATGCCACCAACTGCTACAAACTCGCCAAGCAGGCTGACGTCCTGATGCTGATCTACCTGCTGGGACCCGCAGGCGTGATCAGGCAACTGCACCAGCTCGGCTATCCGTTCGCGGAGCCTGACCTGGAGCGCACCGTGGAGTACTACCTGGCGCGAACCGCCAACGGATCGACGCTCAGCCGCGTGGTGCATGCCTCGGTACTCGCCCGGATTGATGAATCCCGGGCCTGGCAGGTCTTCCGTGAGGCCCTGGTTGCCGACCTGGACGATACCCAGGGAGGTACCACCCGGGAAGGCATCCATCTGGGCGCCATGTCCGGGACGGTCGATGCCGTCGTCCGGGCTTTTGCCGGACTGCAGACAGAGGCCGACGCGCTGACCTTTTCCCCCCGGCTCCCCGCCCCGCTGGGAAGTGCCGGGTTTCAGATCCGGTACCGGGGCCACCGCATCGATGTGTTCCTGAGCGTGGACACCCTCCGGATCCAGCTGCAGCCCTGCAGCGCACCGGCTGTGCGGATCGGGGTCGAAGGAATCTATGTGCAGCTCGCCGGCGGGGAAGACATGGACTTCCCCCTGGTACCGAAAACTCCAGAATCCATCGGGGCCGGGAACGGCCATCGAGAAAACTTCGCAACCGCACGTGGGAGGCATACCAATGAGTAAGACCAGAGTGGCTGTGATCGGATACGGAGTCATCGGCAAGCGGGTGGCGGACGCGGTCCTGTTGCAGCCGGACATGGAACTGATCGGCATCGCCGATATCGTCACCGACTGGCGAATCCGGTCGGTTGCGGGACGATTTCCGCTGTTCGCATCCACCGCCGAAGCGCGGGACGCCATGGGTCAGGCGGGCCTGAGCGTCGCCGGCGGCATGGACGAACTGCTGGCACAGGTGGACGTCGTCGTCGATGCGACCCCCAAACATGTGGCGGCCGGCAACCTGCCCCGCTACCGGGCGGCAGGTGTGAAAGTCGTCCTGCAGGGCGGTGAATCCCATGACACCACAGGGCATTCATTTGTGGCACAGGCCAACTATGGCAGCGCACTGGGCCGGGACATGACCCGGGTCGTCTCGTGCAACACGACCAGCATTGTCAGAGTTCTCGGCGCGCTGCAGGACGCGGGCCTGCTGGCCAAGGCCCGCGGAGTCCTGATCCGCCGTGCCACCGACCCCTGGGAATCCCATCTCGGCGGGATCATGAACACAATGGTCCCGGAACCGAAAATACCGTCCCACCAGGGCCCTGATGCCCGGACCGTCCTGCCCGACCTCGACGTCGTCACGATCGCCGCCAAAGGTGCCCACACTCAGACGCATAACCATTACTGGACACTCCAGCTCACCCGCGCCGTCAGCCGGGAGGAGGTCCTGGCGGCGCTGCGGGCCGCACCGCGGATCGCGTTCATCCGGATGGCTGACGGGCTCGTCGCGCTGAACTCGACCATCGAACTGATGAAGGATCTCGGCCGGCCACGCGGGGACATGTGGGAGGTCGCAGTCTGGGAGGAACTGGTCACCGTCGAAGGTGACGAGGCCTTCCTGACCTACCAGGTCTACAACGAGGCAATCGTCGTGCCCGAAACCATCGACGCCATCCGCGCACTGACCGGGTCCGCCCCGGACGCAGCGACCTCGATGGCAATGACCGACTCAACGCTGGGCATGAGGCAGGACTTCCTTGCCGGGCATCTGCCTCTCCGGCCGGGAGGGCAGCCATGAACCACACCGAACACCCGCAGGGCGGCCCGCGACTGCCGTATCCTCCCGAGCAGCACGTTACCGGCCGCAGTGCCCAGTATCTGCGTGGCGGGATGACCGTCCTGGTTATCATCGCCGTGATTTACCTGCTGACCAGCCACTGGCTGCATGTGCTGGACGCACTGCCCTACGTTTTCGTGGTGGGGATGCTCGCAATGCACCTGTTTGGTCATGGCGGTCATGGCGGTCATGGCGGCGGCCACGGCGGAACTGGCGAACGGAGTGCGGCCAATGGCAAGTGACTACGGGTACAACCTTTGGTTCCTGGTGATTCTGAACTCCGCAATATTCATTGTTTTCGCGTTCAGTTTCGTCAAACCCCAAACCAAACTGGACTGGCGGGCCTTCGGGGGGTTCTCCGCGTTCATAGTCGCGTTGTTCACGGAGATGTACGGGTTTCCGCTGACCATATATTTCATCTCCGGCTGGCTGGGCAACGAATTCCCGAATCTGGGTCTCCTGACCCATAGTTCCGGACACCTGTGGCAGGACCTGATGGGATGGCGGGGGGATCCGCATCTGAACCCCCTGCACCTGCTGAGCAATGTACTCATCGCGGCGGGCTTCATCCTGCTCTACCAGGCATGGAAGGTCCTGTATGCGGCGCAAAAAGAGCGACGGCTGGCAGTCAGCGGTGTCTACGCGCGCCTCCGCCACCCGCAGTACCTGGGATTCCTGACGATCATGTTCGGGTTCCTGCTGCAGTGGCCCACCCTCCTGACCCTGATCATGTTCCCGATCCTGGTTGTGGTCTACTACCGCCTTGCCAAACATGAGGAGCAGAACATGACCGCCGAATTCGGGGCTACGTACCTCGACTACTCGGGAAGGGTTCCGGCCTTCATTCCGAAGCGCCGGAATAAACGTGCCGTGCCTTGAGCGCATCCGGACCATCCATGCAGCTGCGTCGCCCCAAACCCGTGCGCAAGTTATGGATCACATTCGCCTGGGGCTCCTGCTTTCTGGCGATCAGCGTGGGTCTACAGGATGCCCCGCTGTTGTGGTTCGCCGCTCTGCGCGCGCTCATAGCCGGCGGTGCACTCCTGACGGCAGCGGGTTTTCGACGGGAACCTGTGCCGCGCGGGGCACAGACCTGGATTTTGATAACAGTGATGGGATTTGTCAATGTCTCAGTGGCATTTGCTGCCATGTTCGGTGGTCTGGCCGGTCTCTCGACAGGAGCCGCCTCAGTCCTGGCCAACGCCCAGCCGCTGCTCATAGTGCTTCCGGCCTGGTGGATCTACAAGGAACGCATCTCGGCGCGGACGCTGGCCGCGCTGGTTGCAGGCTTCACCGGGCTGATGGCTGTGGCCCTGCCTGGCGGTACGGGCACCGGCGCATGGCTTTCTATCACCGCGGCTCTGGCGATCACCGCAGGAACTCTGATTTCGAGGCAGGTCAAGGCCGCTGTTTTGCCGGTGATTGGCTGGCATTTCCTGATTGGCGGCGTCATACTGGCCCTCGTCGCCGGGCTGACAGAGGGGGCGCCTGCAATCAACTGGAGTGCGCGTTTCATCGGCATTCTCCTGTACGTATCCCTCGTGGGTACCGCTGCAGCTTTTCTCGGTTGGTTCATGGAAGTCCGGGACTGCCGCCTGGACGCGGTCTCAGCATGGACGTTCCTGGTGCCGGTGTTCGGCATCCTGTTGTCGATAGTCATCCTGGGGGAACGCCAGACCTTCTGGAGCATGGCCGGCATGGCCCTGGTCGTCGTGGCCATGCTTGCCCTCGTACTGCCGGGAAGAAAACGTATCGTGCAGGGACCCGGAAAATTCTCCGCACCATAAACTACCGTCCGGGTGCACGCAATGCCCGATTCAGTGTCAGGACGCATACGGCGTGGGTCGTCGGAACGTCCATCCTTCAAGGAAAAGTCAGGAATATGCAATGAAGCTTCGTGTACATCGCTATCAGCAGATCAGCGAGGTACTGGCCCGGCACGGGCTGGGATTCCTGGTGGGTATCGCTGGACTGGAGCGGTGGGTCCCGTTCCACCATGGGCTCATGGGCCACGAACGCAGGACCCAGCCCTACACGAATCCGGACCACCTGCGGTTGGCCCTGGAGGAGCTGGGACCAACGTTTATCAAACTCGGCCAGCTCCTCTCCACCCGCCCTGACCTCTTGCCGCCCCCCTTCCAGACGGAGCTGTCTAAACTCCAGGACGCTGCCCCGCCGGTGGCAGGGGCAACGATCCGTCGGCTGATCCGCGAAGAGCTCGGGGCCGGGCCGGACGAAGTGTTTGCGGATTTCACGCTCGAACCCCTGGCGAGTGCCTCGATCGGTCAGGCCCACGCAGCAACTCTCCACGACGGAACACCGGTCGTTGTCAAAGTCAGGCGGCCCGACGTCATTCCCACGATCGAGGCTGACCTGGACATTCTGCAGAACCTCGCCGTCCAGATCAGCCGCCGCTGGGACGCGGCGGCTGACTATAATCTTCCCGGCATAGCCGCGGAGTTCGCACAGACGCTGAGGGCTGAACTCGACTATCTGCAGGAAGGCCGCAATGCGGAGCGGTTCGCGCACAACTTTGCTGCCGATCGCGGAGTTCACATTCCACGCGTCTTTTGGGAGACCAGTACGTCCCGGGTCCTCACGCTGGAGCGAATCGTCGGGCTGAAAGTCAATGACCTCGAGGCGTTGGACCGTGCAGGGATCGACCGTGCAGCGCTGGCTGTCCGGTCCGCCGGGACGGCAGTCAAAATGGTTTTTGAGGATGGGTTCTTCCACGCGGATCCGCATCCCGGGAACCTGTTCATCGAACCCGGCGGTCGCATCGGTCTCATCGACTTCGGCATGGTTGGTGAGGTGAACGACGTGCTGCGCGGCCAGCTCGACGTCCTGCTGAGTGCAGTGGCCCGCAATGACCCGGACCGTCTCGGGTCCGCTTTGCTGAATCTTTCCGTAACGCGGCAGCCTGTGGACCGGAGCCTGCTGCGCGCGGACATGACCCGGTTTATTGCCCTTTACGAGGGCCGCCAGCTAAGTCAGATCGAGATCGGGCCGCTGATCGTCCAAGCCCTCGCGCTGATGCGCACCCACCATCTGCAGATGCCGCAGGAACTTGCGAAGCTGGTGAAGATGATGATCATGGCCGAAGGAATTGGGGTTGAATTGGACCCCCGCTTCACCCTGAGCGAGGTCCTGGCACCCCACGCGAAGAAGCTGTTGGTCAGCCGCTTCTCGCCGCAGGCACTGGCCAGGCGCATGGCCGCAGCCGGTGCTGACGCAGCAGAACTGGCCGTGGACCTGCCGGACGTACTCCGTCGCGTGGTGGATAACCTCGACACAGGCTTGGAAGTCCACTTACGGGCCGCGGAGCTTGAACCCTTGGTCGGGCGGATGGAACGCGTCGGTAACCGCCTGGTGGCAGGCATGATTTCGGCAGCACTCATCGGAGGCGTGGGAGCTCTGGCGGCGGGGGACAGGGACCGTTGGGGCAGCTGGGAGAAACCGCTGATGAGGGCCGGTCTTGGTGCAGGCGGTGCGCTTGGCGCGTATCTGATCTGGACGTCACGGCATACCGGGGGTTCACACCAATGAGCGGACAACACTTCATATGCCGCTGCCGCGCCGGCAACGGACCAATGCCCCCGGCGGTACCGGGCCGGACGGTTGCTTCGGCCAGCCGGCCCTGTCCAGCCCAGCAAATGGATGTCCTGAGCGGGCTTAAACTGGCCTCAGAGTTCACGACGGACAAGCGAACGGACTGAATAGTATGACGGATAATCATTCCCATCACTTGCATGAGTCTGGCGACTCGACCTCCGGCATCGATGCCGATCCGACGGAACAACGGACATGGCGCGGTTCGCTGCAGGCCCTTTGGCATTCTGTCGTCGCAGTCATGGGCTTCGTCGTCGGTCTCCTGCCGCACGTCCTGCATCACGTCGGGATTCTCGCCGGCACGGCGCTGGTCGCTGGTTCGGGCGGCACGGCATTGTTCGGCGCGCTGGGTCTACTCGGTTCAATCCCGCTGCTCCTGCGCCTGTACCGGCGCTTCGGGACGTGGGTCGCGCCCGCCATCGGGCTGCTGATCTTCTCCGCAATGTTCGCGCTGTCCGCCTTTGTAATCGGACCTGCGATCAGTGGCACCGGGGGCGACCTGAACCCCGGGCCGGTTCCGGGCGTGGACCACCCCACTGATCACCCAACGGGTCACTAGTCGTTTCCTGGCCGCGCGGGGGTCCTGCCCGTGGACGCCACCCGTTACTCATCCTTGGGGCGGGACAGGCTTTGGTTCAGACCCTTTGTGCTGCCAGATGACGTCGCGGCCGCGAGCCTGGCCCCTCCGGTCATCTTGACTCTGCAGGGATCGTCTTCGATGCTGCCCGGCGGGCGCCTGGTCGTTAGTGTCCCGACTCTCTGGTATCCGGATCAGCCCGGCTGATACGGCGAAAAGGCCGCTCCGCCGTCGGTGGATGCCTCGACGCCGTCCGCAGTGGCTGCCCAGATCCGGAGGGTGCCGTCGGCGCTCCTGACCGCCGCAATTGCCTGCACGGCGCCGCCGATCCGACCCATGGCGGACCATGTCTCCCCGCTGTCGGCGGACACATGCACGCTGCCGTCGGGCCGGACCCCGACGACGTCGGTGCTGCTGGCAAACGCCGCGAACTGGACTACCGGAGCTGCCGTGTTCAGGACCCAGGTGCTTCCGGCATCGGTAGATCGTTGCAGGCCCTGGGCCGTGGTGGCCAGGACAGTGTCGCTGAGCGCGTGCCCTGCCAAAGCCGCTGGCTTAAACCCTGCTGCTACCGTTTTCCAGTCTTTTCCGTCCGGGCTGGTCAGCAGCATTCCGTCGAAGGCGACGATGCCGCTTTTCGTTGCCGCAAGGGCGTGAAAATCGGACTCGCCCTGCCGCGACAGCTGCTGCCAGGTGGTGCCGCCGTCGTCTGATCTGATCAGGCCGAGCGGGCTTGGCAGTGTGGACCCTTGTCCGGGATGTCCCGAGGCGTAAAAAATGCCGTGGCCAGATCCGGACGTGAAACCCATCAGATCATTGCTCGGGCCGAGTTTCGTGGCCGGTGTGCGCGAAATGTCGAACAGGCCCTCGTGAGTTGCCATCAGCAGTTGCCCGGTCTTGTCGTTTGCAGCCATGCCGTGGATGTGTGCGCTCGGCAGACCTGTCGGGGCATCTCGCCCGGCAGCACCCGAGACTTCCGTGGTTGTCGGCGTGCAGGCAGCAAGAGAGAGCAACACCCCAGCGGCGGCAAGGATGCTCGCGGCCCGGGACGTGGAAGAGCGAAGCATTGGAACTCCTAGTATGAGTAATCCGGGTAGGCCCCGGTCCCCGCAGAGGACCGGGGCCAGGCAGTTGCCTAGAGGCCGGCGAGCAGGCCTTTCATCTCCTGGATCTCGGCTTCCTGGGACGTCACGATGGCTTTGCTGAGGTTGACGGCGTCGGGGTTCTTGCCCTGGCTGCTTTCCGTCTTGGCCATCATCACCGCCCCTTCATGGTGGGCGATCATCTGGCTCAGGAAAAGCTTAGCTGCAGCGGTTCCCTGCGCGGCGTCCAGCTTCTTCAGGTCATCGTCGCCCATCATTCCGTCACCCATGCCGTGGCCGCTGGCCATTTGGTTAGGTTCATTCCAGCTCTTCAGCCAGCCGGTCATTTGCTCAATTTCGGGCGCCTGGGCGGCTTTGATCTTGGTGGCGAGCGTCACGATCCGGGCGTCGAGTCCCTGCTTCTTGAGGATCATGTTGCTCATCTCGACTGCCTGGGTGTGGTGCGGGATCATGCCTTGGGTGAACATAGTGTCTGCCGCGTTGTGGTCGGCGGAGGCAGAGTTCGAGGACATGCCCATACTGCCTTGGTTCATGCTGGGCGCAGTGTTGGTGGGCATGGTGTTTGTGGGCGTGGTGCCGGAAGTGCCGGCACAGCCCGCGAGGGCGATTGCGGCCGCGATGCCCACGGCAGCGAGTGTCAGGTTGTTCTTCATAAGATTCTCGGTCCTTAATCAGCGTTCCTGCCCGGCGTTCTCAGACGACGGCAGGGCGCCCATGCCGGTCGAACCGGCTAATGGGCATGGAAATGGAGTAGGTCGGGGCGCCGGGGACGGACACGGCTTGCCCTTTCTTACGTGCGGCTGATTGAGAGTTCCTCCGGTGAAGGACTGGCGGGTAGATACGGATAGGGCGAAGAGGTTCCGGCCGGAGGTGTTACCGGCGGGTCCGCTGAGAGTGCCGCGGTCCCGGCTGGGGGCGCAGCCAGCGACGCCGCCGCTGCCGACGGGATGCAGACCGAATGCAATGACGCCACGTCCGTGCAGTTCGACCGGCATTCACAGCTTGCGGAAGGTGCAAGGGATGCGCCGGTGGCCGCGGGTTGGGCGACGGCGCCGGGTGCGGTGTGGCCGGCAGGATGCGGTGAGTTGATTTCCCGGTGGATTGGGCCGTACCCGGTGTCCGTCCGGATGGTTTCCGCCGCGGACGATAACGCCGTAGACGCGTGGGTGGCGTGCATCCCCGTAATGACGTGCATGCCAAGGAATCCGGCAATGATGGCGAGCAGTCCGGCCAGCAGGAGGCCACGGCGGAGGACGGTGACGGCATGTCCTGCAAAGGCGGCCAACGCTTTCCCTCCGTGATTTCGTTCGGAACTCGATGACAGTTTATGCCTTTTGTCTGGGGGTTTGCTGGCCGGGGGTTGCGCAGCCGTTTGGGCGCGCACAAATCAGTGGTCCTCGCCGAGAACCCTTGACTGCTCGCGGTATTGGTCCACTGTCAGCTCACCCCGGGCGAAGCGTTCATCGAGGATCTGGCGGGCCCTGCTCTTTCCCCCATACGGTCCGGGCGGCCCGTAAGCGCCCCCATGGCTCCCCCCGCCCGGAAACAGGCGCACCGCCAGCAGAACGAGCACCACAATTCCAATAAGCAGGAGCGGGCCCCACAGCCACATCCACCAGCCCATGTCCATCCCGTAACCCCACATCATGACAGGCCCCTTTCAGATAAGGCTGTTGTTGACTCGATTTTCAGCCGGGATTGGCCGGAGCGGTAGAGCCGGAAGTCCTCCAAAGCGCGTGCGGCGCCGGCGCGCGGTGATTCCTGGACTCGCCCAAGAAGATAGCTAACACACCTGCTGGCGCGGCCCTGTACAGCGGCACTGTCAGGCGAGGCTCACTGTCGTGGCTTCTCCGTAGGTTCATTCGTCGTGATCGGCTCCCTCACGTTCGTCCTGGTTTCAGACGCTGCAGTTTTGCCGGCTCGATAGCACCGGTGTTGAGTCATGAGGCGCAGCAGGAAAGCCTGGAGACATCGGTGGTGAATGACTGGGCGGCAATTCTGATGCCTTCGGCCATGGTCAGGTAGGGGCTCCAGAGGCTTGCCACGTGTTCGACGGTCATGCCCGCTGCCAGGATGTAGACGCCGGCGGCTGCGAGGTCACCGGCTTCCTTGCCGACGGCGGTGATTCCCACGATCTTTCCAGAGGCGTGATCGGCGACGATTTTGATGAAGCCGCGGGTGTCGCGGTTCACGACGGCGCGGGGAACGTATTCCAGCGGCAGTACCCGGCATTCGCACCGGATACCGGCGTACTTGGCTTCCTTGTCCGTCATGCCGACCGCTGCCAGGGCAGGGCTGGTGAACGTGACGCGGGGCAGATACCGGTAATCGACGTTACGCCCTGCGTCGTTAAAGGCGTTCTCGGCCATGAGAGATCCGTGGGCGGCGGCGACGTAGACGAATTCGCGGTGCCCGGTCACGTCTCCGGCGGCCCAGATCCTGGGGTTGGAACTGACGAGCGTGTCTTGGACCAGGATCTCTCCGCGGTCTCCGGTCTTGACCCCGACGGTGTCCAGGTTCAGGCCCTCGCTCACAGCGCGGCGCCCGGTGGCGACCAGCAGCTTCGAGGCACGGAATTCCTGCTGGCCTCCGGCGACGGCGGCTGTCACGATCATGTCTGCGGTATCGGGGTCGGTGCTGACCGAAGTCAGGACTGCGCGGCGGACCACATGGATGCCCTCGTCGGCGAAGACGCCCATCAGGGCACGGGATGCTTCGGGCTCCTCGGCCGACGCGAGGCGAGAGCGGACCAGCATGGTCACGTTGGATCCGAGACGGGCGAAGAGTTGCGCTTGTTCGAGGGCCACGTATCCGCCGCCGACCACGAGCAGGGACTTCGGCACTTCTTCCAGTTCCATGGCGGTGGTGGAGGTCAGGTAGTCCGTCTCCTGCAGGCCTGGCACCTGGGGCGCCCACGGGGTTGAACCGGTCGCGACCAGGTAGTGGGCGGCGCGGACTACGCTGCGGGCACCGTCCGGGGCGGTGATTTCCAGAACGGGTTCCGCCGGGGTACCGGCGAACGCTGCGTTGCCCTCCCGCAGGTCCCAGCCGTACTCCCCGATCAGGTCTATGTATTTGTCCGAGCGCATGGTCTGGACCAGGGATCGTGTGCTGGTGATGAGCTCCGTCATGTCGACCGGGCCGGTCGACGTGCTGATACCGGGGAATCTGCTGGTGGCGTCGAGTGCCACATGGCGGGCTTCGGCGGCGGCCAGCAGTGCCTTGGAGGGGATGCAGCCGGTGTTCACGCACGTCCCGCCGACGGTGGAGCGTTCGATCATCACGACCCGTTTGCCCAGTTTGGTGGCGCGGATAGCAGCGGCGAAGGCGCCGCCGCCGGAGCCGATAACGGCCAGATCAAAATCCGTTGCTGCCTCAGGCATGGATCCTCCATCATGTCTTGTGTCCGTGCGCACGGCAGGCGCCTCGGCGTTCCAGTTCGGATGCTGGCTTCAGTCTGCACCTTCCCCTAAGGTGGAAGGTCAAGACATCAGGGCCCGGCCGAGGCCTTCCGACAAGGGCGGACGGAGCTTGAAGGCTTGTCCAACGACCTGAAGGATGCAAAGTGCGAATCGGTGAAGCTGCATCCGCCGCCGGTCTGACGGCAAAGACGATCAGGTTTTATGAGGGCCGAGGGTTGCTCCCGACGGCTGAACGCGCGGCCAACGGCTACCGGGACTACGCCCTCGACACCGTCAGCCGTCTTGACTTCATCCGCCGCAGCCGGATGGCCGGGCTGACCCTGGCACAGATCCGGGACATCCTGACGATCCGGGATGCCGGCGGCACTCCGTGCGCCCACGTGCGTGATGTCCTGGCACGGCAGCTGACGGACCTGGACTGCCAGATCGCCGAGCTCATAGCCCTTCGGGCCACTGTTGCCCGATACCATGCTGGCGCCGAGGCGGCTGATCCGGAGTCCTGCGATCCGGAGCGGATTTGCAGCTACCTCTAGTACTACAGTCGCGTTTATTTTGGCTGTATCGGCGTTTTAATCGGACTTTTGCCCCGAATCCTGTTAATCATGACGGGTGAACGATGATATT
>NZ_JAXCID010000055.1:0-21358 GCF_035985125.1 Arthrobacter sp. CG_A4
TCCTATCGCGAAAATGCCAGGAGGCCGGGCCCCCTTCCAGAAAGGAGACCCGGCCTCCGCGCCGTCACGACGCAAACCTGCGGAACCGGCAAACCACAACCGACCCACGCACCTAGAGGAAGGTCGGCTGGAAGTAGCCGAGGATCTCCGGCGTGCCGTCGGCGGCGGTGAGGGCCTGGCCCGTGGCCGGGTTCATGTTGTGGATCTGGAGTTTCCAGGGCAGGTCCGTGGGTTCGCCGTAGAGTTCGTTGTTGAACCAGTTGCCCCACCGGCCCAGGCCCTGGGCCAGGAGAAGGCCGGGGGCGGCCGCGTCCGCGAACGCAGTGAAGGGCACTCCGGCGCGGCGGGCCCCGATCAGGGCTCCGACGAGTCCGAGGGCGACGGCGCCCCAGATCCCGAGGCCGCCTTCCCAGATCCGCAGCGCACCCCCATGGGTCTTTGCCCGGGCCGAAGTAGAACTGGTTGTCGGTGATGACGTGGTAGAGCCGGCCTCCGATGATGCCGAAGGGCACAGCCCAGGCCACGATGTCCAGGGTCTGGGCGGTGGTGCCGCCGCGTTCACGCATCCGGCGGGCGGAGAGCCAGACGCCGACCGCGATGCCGGCCAGGATGGCGAGGGCGTAGAAGCGGATGGTCAGCGGCCCGAGCGAGAAGGCGCTGACCGTGGGGGAGGGCAGGAACAGTTCTGCGACAATCGGGGTATTCATGGTCGGGCTCCCTTATTTGAGGTAGGAGAAGACGCCCATCATGCCGCGTTCGGCATGGTAGGCGGTGTGGCAGTAGGCGAACCACTGGCCAGGGTTGACGGTTTGTTTAGGCCGGAGAATGACGGTCTCTTTGCGGGAAGCGGCCCGAACCTCTGATAGCCCCCAGGCAAATACCCCCTGGTCCAGAACATCGCCTGCAACCCGGTGGAGCGCATCACCGGGTTGCACCGGGCAGGCATGGCTTTACACCACCGTGCCGGCGCAGCACGTCCGGGATCTGATTGTCGCCGCCCATGCACAGGAAGTCACCACCTGGACAAGGAACTGGCTGAACGGGACACCATGATCGGTGAGCAGTTTGGCCGGACACTGTCCGCCCGGTCCCTGCAGAAGTTGGGGCTCCCAACATGGGTGAGGATGGGTGATGGTAGGCCTTCCTGTATCAGCGTGCTGGTTACCCGACGTGCGGTCCGCTGAGGGCAGCCCACGCGAGCCCTGCGCCCACCGCCAGGGCCAGGATCATAACCGAGGCGGTCACGGCGGTCCTCCCGGCCCAGGGCTGCGGAGTGAAGTCGCCGGCGCCGGGGGAGTCCGGTGATGCGGTCCGGAACGCCGGTGCGAGCCAGCGCAGATAGTAGAAGAGGCTGATGACGGTGTTGACCGCGGCCGCAACGGTGAGCCACCAGAAGCCGCCCTCCCACGCCGCCGCGAAGACCGTCAGTTTCCCGAGGAACACCGCCGTGGGCGGGGTGCCCACCAGGCTGAGCAGCGCCACCACAAGGGCCACGGCGTGCCACGGGCGGGCTGCCGCCAGGCCCTCATAGGCGCGGAGTTCGCGCCGCCGCGGATACGCCCCGATCACGGCGAACGCGGCCAGGTTGCTGACCGCGTACCCGGTGAGGAACACCACGAGCGAGGGCAGGGCCAGCGGAACCGACCCGGCCACGGCGACGGGCATCAGCAGGTACCCGGCCTGGCTGACGGTGGACCAGCCCAACAGACGCCGGGGGTTCGTCTGGGTGTACGCCGCCAGGTTGCCCAGTGTCATCGTGAGCACGGACAGCAGGGCGACCAGCAGCGGCCAGCGCACCGAGCCGGGCATCACCTCCAGCAGCCGGTAGGCGGCCAAAAAGCCGCCGATCTTCGGCACGGTTGTGGCGAACGCAGCCGCCGCGGTGCCGGCGCCCTCGGCGGCGTCGGGAACCCAGAAATGCCCCGGGACCGCACCCGCCTTGAACATCAGCCCCGCCAGGACACCCACCAGCCCGACCCCGACGACGGCCGGCGCGGCAGTCGACAGCCCGCCCCGGAGCCCGGCGTACGACGTCGTCCCCGAGACCGCGTACAGCACCGTCACGCCGAGCAGCAGCAGGATCCCGAACAGGGCTCCCAGCAGATAGGTCTTCAACGCGGCCTCCGCCCCGGCCTTGGTGCCGCCGATCCCGATCAGGGCGTAGAGCGGGATGCTGGCCAGCAGGAACCCCGCGGCGAGCACGAGCAGGTCGGCCGCGCCGGACAGGACCACCGTGCCGAGGGAGGCGAGCAGGATCAGGGCGTACGTTTCGCTTTCCCGGGCGGTGCCGAAGTCGAGCGCCACAGCCTCGCCCGCAAAGTCCGAATGTGCGCGGGAGCATCGACAGATGAGGCGGAGTTCGTCCGCCGGGCACGGCAGGAGGGCGTGCTCGTTCGTCCCCGCTACGCGGCCGGCCGTACCGACGTCGTGACCGGATACTCCGTGGCCGAACGCCCGTGCAAGGGAGAGCGCGCCGTGTGGTTCGGCGGCAACTCTTTAGGGCGGGACCTGGCGTTGCCCAAGCTTCGGGCTGAGTGGGAGAGCACCCCGGATTCCGCGGTTTCCGCTGTCGCGGAATGGAACGCTGCGGCGCGCAACCGCCGGCCGGTAAGCCCGGGCAGGGAGACGCTGCAGCCGTCGGCTGAGCTGTGGAACAAGTACGCCAATGATATTCACGCGCTCCGGGAGAAGCTGGCCACCACCGGCCATGATGATCATGCCGCGTGGGCGCAGGCAGCCCGCGAGACATCGGCTGCGTTTGGTGCGTGGTCCAGGCGGATCGAACCGACGCCGGGACCGCTGGCGGACGCCGCCAGGGAACTCGCCAAGTCCGCCCAGCTGCGCCGTTACCCGTTATGCCCGGCAGTGTCCTTGCCGTCGGCGCGCGGGGCCACCATGATTCTTCTGGCGGCCACGTCCAAGAGCGACTACGCCGCCTACGCATTGATGTTCCGGCAGCTTGCCCAGACCGCCCGGGCCATCCATGACATGCACAAGGCCACAGACGATCTCCGCCGCGTTCGAGGCCTTGCCTCCGCCGTCAGGGCGGCCAGCAAGGTTGTCGAAGCCAGCGCCACCGCCCAGACACTCAAGGCGCAGCCGATGTCGATGGAGACGCTGCGCCAACAGCACCCGGAGGCTTCCGAGGAAGCCCTGAGATCGAGGCTCCTGGTCGAACGTTCACGAGGCGGCTCACCACTACCTCCCGTTCTGACGAAACCAGATACGGCTCAGCTCCAGGCAGCACAGTCACGGACCGAAGAGACTCACCGGCAGAACAATCCAGGCATCGAGCCATAGGGGAAGAGCATGAGCGAAGCAGACGGAATGGAAGATGCAGTAGACGGTGCGATGCGTACCGGGCTGATGGTAGCGGCCCGCATCGGAGAGCAGCTTGCCAGGATGCGCGAACAGGAACAGCGCACCATCGCCGCAGCAGAGGAACAACGAGCCCGTGAGCTCCAGGAACGCTTTGACGCCCAGCGCGCTGCAGCCCGGGCCCAGCTGACGCCGGTAGGCCGCGAGGACTGGTGGGACAAAGCCACTCCCGAAATGATCGAACGGGTTCACGAGACCGCCACGGCATGGAAGGCCTACGACCCCGAAGCGGCCCAGGCCTCCGAGAAAATCAGGGACCAGGTGCAAAGCCGTTACGGCATCGACGTGGATAACACCGGAGCGGACGAGGCATCCGTTTCCGAGTCCCTCGCCCGGGCACAGCAGACCCGCTCCGAAGCGGAGAGCGAACGGACCAAAGCATCGGCCGCGCGCACCGAGGCTTCGGTGGCAGGCGCTGCCGTTGCCAGCGCCGACCGCCAGGACCGGGAAGACAGAAGCGAACCGGCATGGGACACCGCAGAACGACGCCAGCAGCTGGCCCAAAGCCTGGAAGGCAAGGGCGACCGCGAAGCCGTCAATGCCCGGCTCCTGGCAGACAAGCACCAAGGCACCCATCCCCGGGCCGCCGTCGCCCAGAAACCGTCAGTGGCCAAGACATCAAAAATGGCCAAGCAGAACGGCAAAGACAGGACACTGGAACGCGGAGGACTCGAACGCTGAGGTCCGCATTTACCGAAAAGGAGGACCGCCGTTGGCGATCCTCCTTTTCTATTTGCCAAGTCTGTGCATTCTGGGGTGGCTTGTGAAAAGTGAAATATCCGACGCTTAGGTTTTGCGGATCGTCGTGGTGGCCTTTATTTGGCGGGTTTATTGTGGTTGGGGCGTGGCCAGGTCTAGCCCCCGGTGAGGTTGATGTAATACCAGCCCAGGGGCGGGCGGAACCGTAAGAGGGCCGGGTCCGTGGTGCTGCCGTCGCTGTCCAGGGTGTTGATGATCGTCTCTTGTGTGTCCCGGATCGCAGAACTCGGGCAAGGACCGCGGCTAGATTCATGGGAACGAACGATTTCACCCACGAAAGGGCCGCTCCGATGAAGGCAATACTTAATGGCATCGTGCTTGCGGAAGCACCCCGGGACGAGTTGGTCAAGATCGAAGGGAACTGGTACTTCCCGCCCCGGAGCGTCGACTCCGCACTGCTTATTGCCAGTGCAACGCCGTACACCTGCGGGTGGAAGGGCCGGTGCCAGTACTTCAGTGTCAACGACGGCGGCGGGAATCTACTACCGGACCGCGCCTTCAGCTACCCCGATCCGTATCCGGCGTCGCTGGAGCGGGTGGGCCAGGATTACAGCAACTACGTCGCATTCTGGAAAGAAATCCAAATCACCGAATAGCAAGGGCCGAGGTCCTCCACCGGCCGGGTGCCCCTGTCTGACGGGATCCGACCAGAGACCGGGCAGCGTGCCATCCAAGAGGGCGCAGTCTGATCTACCCCGTGCACCGACGTATTCACAGAGACTGGAAGGCATGAGCATGCGGAGTGGGAGACTGGAATTCCCGGGATCACAGGGGGTGCTGCTGGCGGCCCGGTTGGATGTTCCGGAATCAGCACCCCGGGCGTATGCGTTGTTTGCGCACTGCTTCACGTGCAGCAAGGATGTCGTGGCGGCGGCCAGGATCTCCCGAGCCTTGACCGATTTTGGCATCGCCGTCCTGAGGTTTGACTTCACCGGTTTGGGCCAGTCGGGTGGCGATTTCGCCAACACCAATTTCAGCTCCAACATTGAGGATCTTGTCCATGCGTCAGATTTCCTGCGCGAGCGCTTCGCGGCCCCGTCGCTCCTGATCGGGCATTCCCTTGGCGGCGCGGCGGTGCTCGCCGCAGCCCACAGCGTCCCGGAGTTGCGGGCCGTGGCAACCATCGGGGCGCCGGCGGCTCCGGATCACGTGGCGCATCTGCTGCGGGGCAGCCGCACGGAGATCGAAGAGTGTGGTGAAGCCGAGGTGCAGCTCGCCGGGCGGACATTCCGCATCAGACGCCAGTTCCTCGATGACATCGCCGCCCAGCCCCAGACCGAGCGCATCCGCCGTCTTGGCGCAGCCCTACTGGTTATGCATTCACCCGTCGACGCCACCGTAGATGCGGAAAACGCGCGCCGCATCTACGAGGCCGCGCGCCACCCGAAGTCCTTCGTAGCACTCGATGGCGCAGACCACCTCCTGACGAAGCCTGCGGATGCTGTTTTCGCTGCAACGATGCTCGCCACCTGGGCCAGCCGCTACGCCTTCGCTCCGCTCCCCGAATCGGTGCCGGCCCCTGACGAGGTGCCGGTGCCGAAATTGGCTGACCCGGCGGAAGGATTCGTTGTGGTCTCCGAAAGCGGCACCGGCGCCTACGCCCAGCATGTGCAGATGGGACGGCATCGGCTTACCGCAGACGAGCCCGAACCTGTCGGCACGGACACCGGACCGTCCCCGTATGATTTCCTGCTGGCCGGCCTGGGTGCCTGCACCTCGATGACGGTGAGGATGTATGCCCGGCGCAAGAACTGGCCTCTGGAGAAGGTGACCGTGTCGCTGAGGCACTCCCGGATCCACGCGAGGGACTGCGCAGGCTGCGAAACCGGGACCGGGCAGGTGGACAGGATCGAACGGGTCATCCGCCTGGATGGTGACTTGAACGAAAGTCAGCGTCAGAGGCTTCGGGAGATTGCCGACAAGTGCCCCGTACACCGCACCCTGCATTCAGAAGTCCTCATTGACACCGTCGCGTGGACCGGGGCAGACCCGGCGGCCCGCAGGGAACCGGCCGGCACGGGAGGGCGCCGCTGAGCGTCCATACCGTCGGCTGCCCTCCGGGTCCGCCTGGACGGCGAAGATGGAGGCACAGGGTCCCACAGCTCCCGGTCGTGGCAGGGACCCGATTTTTCAGAAGTAACGGATTGATGATGGTAAGGAGATTTCGTGGCTGAAGAAGTTGATGTTGTTGTTATTGGGATGGGTCCGGGCGGTGAGGCCGCTGCCGGCGAGCTCGCAGAAGCGGGCCTCTCGGTCGTGGGAATCGAAGGACGTCTGGTTGGCGGGGAGTGCCCTTACTACGGCTGCATTCCGAGCAAGATGATGATCCGGGCCGGTAACTCTCTGGCGGAGGGCCGGCGCATCCGCGGTCTCGCCGGGGATGCCGATGTCCGCCCGGAATGGGGACCGGTGGCGGACCGGATCCGCTCGGAGGCCACCGATGACTGGGACGACAAGGTCGCCGTGGACCGTTTCACCGGCAAAGGAGGCAGCTTTGTCCGTGGCCGGGGGAGGATTACCGGGCCACGGACGGTCAGCGCCGCCGGCCGGGAGTTCACCGCCCGCCGCGCCATAGTGATCAATACCGGCACGGAACCGATGATTCCTCCGATTCCGGGTCTGGCCGATGTACCGTACTGGACCAACAGGGAGGCCATCGCCGCCACCGAGGTCCCGGAATCCCTGATCGTCATCGGGGGAGGGGCGATCGGCGCGGAACTGGCGCAGGCATTCGCACGCTTCGGCACCCGCGTCAGCATCGTGGAAGCCGCGCCGGGCCTGCTGCCCCCGGAAGAGCCCGAGGCCGGCAAGCTCCTCGAGGGCGTGCTGCGCGAGGAGGGCATCGACGTCCATGTGGGGGCACGGATAGAAAGCGTCCGGCACTCCGCCGGCATGTTCACCGTCGATTTCGGCGGTTCTACCGTCGGTGCCTCCCGGCTTCTGGTCGCGGCGGGCCGCACCACCAACCTCGAGTCCCTCGGGGTGGCCGCCCTGGGCCTGGATCCGGCCGCCCGCTTCCTTGACCCGGATGGGCACATGCGGATTGCCGACGGCGTCTACGCCATCGGCGACATCACCGGCAAGGGCGCCTTTACCCACGTTTCCATGTATCAGGCATCCCTCGCCGCCGCGCACATCCTGGACCATGACCCGGCCCCGGCCGAATACCATGCGGTTCCTCGGGTAACGTTCACCGACCCCGAGATCGGTTCCGTCGGCATCACCGAGGCCCAGGCCCGCGGGAAAGGCCTGAACGTCCGTGTCGGTCTCACGGACCTGGCCACATCCGCACGGGGATGGATCCACAAGTCCGGAAACCAGGGATTTATCAAACTCATCGAAGACGCCGATCACGGGGTGCTCGTCGGTGCGACATCCGCCGGACCCGCCGGGGGAGAGGTCCTCGCGGCCCTGGCGCTTGCCGTCCACGCCCGGATTCCGGTCAGCACACTGCGGCGGATGATCTACGCTTATCCGACCTTCCACCGCGCCATTGAAGACGCACTGGACCGTCTTGAGTGAATCAGGCAGGGTGTACCGATGACCAGCGAGCCCATCGCCAACTACGCCATGCTCTCCGATTGCCGCTCCGCCGCACTGGTGAGCGCCGCGGGTTCGGTGGACTGGCTGTGTTTCCCCCGTTTTGACAGCCCCTCGGTGTTCGGACGGATCCTGGGCGAGGACGCGGGCTGCTGGTCGATCCGGCCTGCGGCCCCACACTCCTCGACCCGCCGGTACCTCGGGCCCACCATGGTCCTAGAGACGGTCCACACCACGGCCGACGGGACCGTGACAGTCACCGATGCCCTGGTCCTGGGGGACGGGACCCGGGGCCACGAACTCGGCGCCGGGGCGCCCGGAACGCTGCTGCGGCAGGTTGCCTGCATCGACGGCGAAGTCGAGATGGAGGTGACGTTCGCGCCGCGGCCGGAATACGGCCTGGTCCGGCCGCTCCTTGAGGACACAGCCGGCGGAATCTTGGTCCACGGCGGGGCCGATGTGCTGGCCTTTTCCACCCCGGTACCCTTCGAACTCGAGGGAGGCCAAGCGCAGGCGAAGCCGGTCCTCCGTACCGGAGACGTTCTGGGATTCGCCCTTCACCACCGGAACACCGGGCCGGTACCTCCGGCGTTCTGGAGCCAGGAGGACATCGCCCGCCGGCTTGAGGACACGCTGGAGGGCTGGGACAGCTGGTCGCAGCTGCATCAGAGCTACGTCGGACCCTGGCAGGACCTGGTCGCTTCCAGCGGCAGGATTCTGCAGGCACTGACGTTCTATCCGACCGGCGCGATCGTCGCCGCCCCGACGACGTCCCTGCCCGAGGTCGCCGGCGGCACCCGGAACTGGGACTACCGGTACACCTGGATCCGGGATGCCAGCATGACCCTGCAGGCGCTGTGGGTGGCCGCGTGTCCGGACGAGGCCGGGAAGTTTTTCCAGTTCCTCGCGACGGCTGCCGCCGGCCGGCTGAGCAGCGGCGACGAGCTGCAGATCATGTACGGGATCGGCGGTGAACGGGACCTGACCGAACGTGAGCTGGCCCACCTTCCGGGCTGGCGCGGAAGCGCCCCGGTGCGGGTGGGCAACGGCGCCTGGGACCAGCGCCAGCTCGACGTCTACGGCGAACTCCTCGACGCCGCCGCGACCCTCCCGGAGTACCTCAACGATCTGGAGCCCGGGACGCGGCGGTTCCTTGCCGATGCGGCCGACGCCGCAGCATCGCGCTGGCAGTCCACGGATCAGGGCATCTGGGAGGTCCGCGGCGCACCCCGGCACTACCTTCATTCAAAGCTGATGTGCTGGGTGGCCGTGGACCGGGCCATCGGCCTCGCCGGAATCCTGAACGCGGAAGACAGGGTTCCGCACTGGGTTCAGGCCCGGGCGCAGCTCGCCGACTCGATCCGGATGAACGGCTGGAACGGGAGAGCCAACGCCTACACCCAGGCCTACGGCTCCGAGGACCTGGATGCTTCGGCGCTGATGCTATCCATCGTGGGTTTCGTGCCCGCCGATGATCCCCGGATGCTGGCAACGATCGACGCCATCGAGAACCGGCTCACCGACAGCCGGGGCCTGGTCTACCGGTACCAGGTCGACGACGGGCTCCCCGGGGAGGAGGGAACGTTCCTGCTGTGCACCTTCTGGCTGGCCCATGCCCTGGCCCTGGCCGGGCAGACCCGGCGCGCCCGGACCGTCTTCGAACGGGCCGCGGGATTCGCCACCGATCTGGGCCTGCTTGCCGAAGAAGTCGCGCCGGACAGCAGCGAGTTGCTCGGAAACTTCCCGCAGGCCTTCAGCCCTATCGGCCTCGTCAACGCTGCCTGGGCCATCCGCACGTCCGAGGACGAAGCCCGGCCGCCTGCCGCCGGCGCCGGGGACGCCCCGTGACGGGTTCTGTTCCAGGCAGCCGGCGCCGGGCGGTGATTCGGCTGGGAATACTGGTGGTTCTCGTGGCCGCCGCTGCCGTGGCGGCACTGGTGTTTCCGCTCCCGCCGGTCGAGGAAATCCGGAACTATTTCGGCACCACGGGTTGGTGGGGGCCGGCAGCGTTCATCCTCGCATATGCCGCACTGACGCTGGCACCGGTGCCCAAAAATGTCCTCTCAGTCGCCGCGGGGCTGGTCTTTGGTTTTGCCGGCGGCATCGCCGTCGTCTTTATCGCCGCAATCCTGGGTTCCATTATCGCGTTCTGGCTGGGACGCTGGCTGGGCCGGGAAGCGGTGGAGAAATTCACCGGGGCACGGGTCGAGAAAGTCGACCAACTGCTGCGGCGGCGGGGACTGGCGGCCGTGATCGGTGTCCGGCTGGTGCCCGTGCTGCCGTTTACGGCCATCAACTACACCGCCGGGCTGACCTCGATCCGCTGGTGGCCCTACTTCCTCGGGACCGCGATCGGCATCCTCCCGGGGACGCTGAGTTATGTGACCCTGGGTGCGTTCGGCCTGCAGCCGGGATGGCAGCTCAGCCTCGCGCTCGGGGCCCTCGGTGTGCTCACTGTGGCCGGGCTGGTGTTCGCGGTCCGACGGCGCCGGAAGGACAAGCCCTCCGATGTTTGATGCCCGGTTGCGGCGTGCCATGGCGCCGGCCCTGGGGCGGGCCGCCGGCTGGCTGGACCGGCCATGGATTACCCCTGACAGGCTGACGGGCCTGAATCTGGTTCTTGGCCTCGCCAGCGCGGTCCTGGCGGCGGTGCAGTGGTGGTTGCCGGCCCTGGCCGCGTGGCTGTTGTGCCGGGTCGCCGACGGCCTCGACGGCCCGCTGGCCCGGCGCCGGAACCTTCGCGCGGGGATTGAGGACACCGGGCGGGGCGGGTTCTGGGACATCTGCGCCGATTTCATCGTCTACGGTGCCACGGTGGTCGGCGTCGGGGTCGGGGCGACAGCGGGGTTCGGTGCCCCGTGGCTGCCGTTCCTGCTGGTCCTTTTCGCCTATTACATCAACGGCACGGCGTTCCTGGCGTTCTCTTCGATCGCCGAAAAAACCGGCCGCCAGCTCAGGGATGGCCGGTCCTTGTCGTTCCTGGGCGGCCTGACCGAAGGCGCCGAGACCGTGGCCGTGCACAGCCTCTGGCTGATCTTCCCGGGCGCCGCGTGGGAAATCGCGTCCGTCTGGGCGCTGCTGGTCACGGCCAGCGGCGTCCAGCGGATCGTCGCCGGCTACCGGTCCCTGCGGTGAGGGACGGACCGGTCCAGCCAGCGGCGCCGGAACCAGACCAGCGCCGCCATGGCACGGCGAATCAGGGGGGAAGCTAGGCGTTCCCCGACGTCGGCGACGGCGGCGTTCCAGACCCCGTCCGAAAAGGTGGGGTAGGGGTGGGTCGTTCCGGCGATGTCGGACGTTGTCATCCCTTTCTGGATTGCCAGGGTCAGTTCAGCCAGGGATTCACCGGCCCGCGGGCCCACGATGGTACCGCCCAGGATTTTTCCCCGTCGGTCCACGATCAGCCGGGTAAACCCGTCCGTGGAGTCCTCCGTCACAGCCCGGTCCACATGATGATGCCGCACCGTACGGGCTTGGTGCCGCCCGCCGTCGGCCGTGGTGAGCCCGACGGCGGCCACCTCGGGGGACGTGAACGTCACCCGCGGCACGGTGGCGCTGATTTTGCGGTTGAGCCCGAGGACCGCGTTCGAGGCGGCCACGGACGCGTGGACGCCGGCGAGGTGGGTGAACCGGGGGTTGGCGGTCACATCACCCGCGGCCCAGATGAGCGGGTTGGAGGTCATCATCCGGGTGTCCGTGATCACCTGGCCGTCCTTGTCCAGGCTTACCCCGATCCGTTCCAGGCCCAGACCCGCGGTGCGGGGAGTGCGCCCGGTGGCCAGCAGGACCGTGTCGGTGTCAACGGCAGCGCCGTCCCGAAGCCGGAGCCGGGACCCGGCGTCCGTGGTGACCGCGTTCTCGACGGTCGAGTTCTCCAGGATGCGGACACCATCGGAGGCCAGGCTCTCCCGGACAAGGTCGGCGGCGTCGGGATCTTCCTTGGGAAGGATCCGGGAGCGGACGATCATGGTGACCTCTGATCCGAGGCGGGCGAAGGCTTGTCCGAGTTCGCAGGCGATCGGGCCGCCGCCGACAATCGCCAGCCGCCCCGGCAGGGCCTCCAGTTCCCAGATCGTGTCCGAGGTCACGGTGACCCCCGGGTCCAGGCCCGGGACGCCGGAGCTGACCGGTGCCCCGCCGGTGGCGATCAGTGCCTGCCGGAAGCGGATCGTCCTGCCCTCAACCTCGGCCACCCCGGGGGAGCGGAACGTCAGGGTGCCCCCGATGACTTCAACACCGGCGGCTTCGAGTGCCGCCGGGGAGTCGACGGGTTCGATGGTGTTGATCGCGGCGAAGATGCGTTTCCGGACCGCGGCGAATTCCGGCCGCTGTCCGGTCAGTGCGCGTGCTGTGATGGCGTGGTCGGCTGCCGACAGGAGGGTCTTGGACGGCACACATCCGGTCCACAGGCAGTCGCCGCCGGTGCGGGCCTGTTCGACCAGGAGGATTCGCGCTCCGAACCCGGCCGCCGTTTTGGCGCCCACAATTCCGGCGGTTCCGCCGCCGACCACCAGTAAATCAATGATCCGGTTCCCGACTGCCATGATTGACTCCTCGTGAGTGATGTTGAATGCAGGACAAAAGCGCCCGCCGCTCTGGTTTTGCGCGACCGTGCCGCTGCGGCGGATCGAACCTGAAGGAGCCCGCCATCCGCGATAAATACACGCTGTTTGCCCCGTTTTATGATCTGCTCTCGGGCGAATACCCTGTCTATCATGCCGGACGGGTGCTCGGCATCGGCGCACTGGCCCCGGCAACGGGCCAGCAGGTGCTGGACATCGGCTGCGGAACGGGGCTGAATTTTCCGCTGCTGCAACAGCGCGTTGGTGCCTCCGGGACCATCGTCGGGATCGACCGCAGCGCCGAAATGCTCCACCAGGCGCGGCGCCGCGCGGAGGCGCGCGGCTGGGAGAACGTGATCCTGCTCCAGGCGGACGTGGTGCTGCTGGATCCCGGGGCTATCGCTGCCCGCATCCAAAAGGGCGGGGGAGCGGCGGTTTCGGATGCAGCCCTGGCAACGTATTCGCTGTCCCTGATGGGGGACTGGCAGCAGGCCTGGACGAACATGACCGGGCTGCTGGCCGCCCACGCGCGGGTCGGGGTCGTGGATATGCAGGACCCGGTCGGATGGGCGCGGTGGCTCACCCCGCTGGCACGGCTGGCCTGCGCGGTCGGAGGATCCGACATTACCGCCGCGCCCTGGCAGGCTGTGGAGGAACGCTGCGTCAATGTCGTCCGCGCCTCGGCCCGGGGCGGACACCTCCAGATCCGGGCCGGAAAGATGAAGCACGACGGATGAGCCCCCGCGCCGTTCACATCCGTGGCTCTACCGGAGCGCAGTGCGCAGCTGCCGATATTTGTTGTGCTGTGTAGTGCAGATTACTGAACGGCATCATGGCCTGGCCATACCTTGAAGGCGTCAGCAAAACCTCTTTCATGGAAGGTCGCCGTCATGGCTTCTGCATCAGCTCTCCCACACCGCACGTCCACCACTGGTCTGGGCGGGCGTGTAACCGCCGGGGCCGCCGGGGGTATCGCCGGCGGTATTGTGTTCGGCGTGCTCATGGCGATGATGGGCCTGCTCCCTGTCATTGCGTCCATGGTCGGCTCCAGTTCGGCCGTGGTCGGGTTCGGCGTCCATTTGATGATTTCGGTGCTGATCGGGCTGGGCCTGACAGTGCTGTTCGGCAACCGGTTCCTGACTGCGTATGGCCGAGGCGCCCTCGTCGGGCTTGGTTACGGGGCCATCTGGTGGGTCCTTGGTCCGCTTATGATCATGCCGGTCATGATGGGCATGCCCTTGTTTGCCGTTGACCTTACCGCTCTGCTGAGTCTGATGGGGCACATGATCTATGGCGTTATTCTGGGACTGGTGGCGGTCCGCGTCCTCAAGAGCCGGGCATGACGGATTCCTGCCGGGTCGATGTGGGGGCCACCGTCTCCGGAGACCTGCGACCGTGGGCCCCGCGGCAACGAGAGGCCGACCCGCTCATGGCAGGACCCGCTGACCCCTTCAGCTGTTTGAATGAAGTTGATCTGTTCGCTGACCTGAGCGCGCAGGAGATCGCGGCCATGGACCTCATGGCCCCGGCCCGGCTGTTCCGCCGCGGGGAGCTGCTGTTCAGCCAAAGCCAGCCCGTCAAGGCGCTGTTCATCCTCAAGTCCGGCAGGGTTCGTATTTTCCGGGTCGCCGAGGACGGCAAGGCCCTGACGATGGCCATCCTGGAACCGGGCGCGGTATTCGGGGAGATGATGCTCGTGGGCCAGCGGATGTATGACAACTACGCCGAGGCCATCGAAGACGCGGCGATCTGCCAGCTCAGCGTGGACGAGGTCGAACGGTTCCTGCTCTCGGATCCGCGCATCGCCATCCGCATCTCCCGCCTTCTGGGCGAACAGGTTGCCCGCCTCGAAGAACGGCTGACCGACCTGGCGCTGCGGCCGCTGGCCGCCCAGGTGGCGTCTACCCTGCTTAAACTCGGTGACGCCGTTGGGCCGCCGCGCTTCGGGCAGGCCCGGACCATCCACCTGACCCACGAACAGCTCGCCGGCCTCCTCGGCGCCTCCCGGGAGGCCACCAGCAAGATCATGGGTGACCTCACGGCCAGGAGAGCCATCCGCCAGGGCCGCGGGCGCATCGTCATCCAGGACCGTGACATCCTTTACAAACTGGCCCGGAGCTCCTCATGATGACGGCCACGTTTCACGGCCAGGTGATCGCCCGCGCGGAGCAGACGGTCTATCTGGAGGGCAATCATTACTTCCCCGCGGAGTCCCTGGTGCCGGACACGCTTCAAGGCAGCTGGGTACGGACCCTGTGTTTCTGGAAGGGTGTTGCCCGCTACCACCACGTCCGCGCCGGGGACCACCGGGCACCGAACGCCGCCTGGTCCTACCCGCGGCCGACCCCCCTGGCACGGATGATCAAAGGCCACGTCGCCTTCGCCCCCGGCGGGGGAGTCATCGTCAGCGGCGACCGGCCCTGAACGCCCGCATCCGCGCCTGCCTGCTTCCCCCGCCCCACAGTTTTGTCCTGTCAATCCAAAGATAAGAGAGTATCCGCATGCCACGCATTCCCGCCCACACCGTTGCCACAGCACCCGAAGCCTCCCAGGGGATCGCCCGGAAACTGGAGCAGAAAATGGGTAAACTGCTCAACATCCATGCCGGGATGGCCCACTCACCGGTTGTGATCGCCTCCTACGAGGGGATGTCTGCCGCCATCGCGGCGCACGGCAGCTTTGACGCCCGCACCCGGGAAGCGATCGCCTTGGCCGTCGGAAACCAGAACGGCTGTGACTACTGCCAGGCCGCCCACACCCTCTCGGCACGCCGGGCGGGGCTGGACGACGGTCAGATTCTCGCGATCCGCGCCGGTGAAGTGGACTTCGATGACAAACTCGAAGCGATCTCTTCCGTCGCGCGGGAAGCCGCGGCCAGGACGGGGAACGTCTCCGATGCGACGTGGCAGGCGGCCCTTGACGCCGGCTGGAGTGCCGAGGAGCTGTCTGAGGCGTTCGCGCACATCGCGGCCAACCTGTTCACCAACTACTTTAACCACTACGCCGGAACCGAGCTGGACCTGCCCGCCGTCCCGGAACTGACTGCCTGAGACCCGCGAGCCGGCGGGAGCGGGCGTCTGCTCCCGCCGGCTCCATGCTCCCGGTATCCTTCAACCAAGTCCGCCAATTAGCCTCCACAGCAGCAGGAGTACCATGAAGATCGCAGCCCTCCTCCGGAGCGTCGAGCTCCTCACGCGTCCGGTCCACCCGGAGAGCAGGGCGGCGATGGATCAGCGCTGGGCCGAGCTGCCCGAGCACGTGAAGACCCCGGCGCAGCTGCTGGGACGGAGCGCGGTCGGCTGCGAAGGCACCCACGGCGTCTTCCCCAAATGCAACCTGACCTGCTCACCCTGCTACCACTCAGCGGACGCGAACAAGGTCCGGATCGACGGCGGCCACACCCTCTCTGAGGTCACAAAACAAATGGAGTTCCTGCGCCGGGTCCGGGGCCCCCGCGCCCACGCCCAGCTGATCGGCGGGGAAGTCAGTCTGCTCCCGGCCAGGGACCATGCCGCAGCCCTGGAGGCCATGCGCGCCAACGGCCGCGAACCGATGTCCATGACCCACGGCGACTTCGACTACGGCTACCTCCTGGACGTGGTCCTTGACGATGACGGCAGCCCACGGTTCAGCAAAGTGTCCTTTGCCGCCCACTTCGATTCCCTGATGCGGGGCCGCCGGGGAGCCGTGCGCCCCCGGAATGAAGCCGAACTGAACCCGTTCCGTGCCCGGTTCGCCGAAATGTTCGTCACCCTCAAACACGACCACGGGATCAGCTCCTACCTTGCCCACAACATGACCGTCACCCCGGCCAACGTCGACCAGGTCGCCGAGGTGACACACGCGGTGCTGGACATGCCATACGACATGCTGTCCTTCCAGCCGGCCGCCTACATTGGGGATGACCGGAGATGGTCTGAGGACTTCGAGGAGATCACCATCGACGCCGTCTGGTCCCGTATCGAAGCGGGCGCCGGCCAACCCATTCCCTGGCAAGGAACCCAGTTCGGGGACACCCGGTGCAACCGCACCGCCGTCGCCCTCAGCACCGGGACCGGTCTCGCGGCCCTGCTGGACCCGGACGACCCCCGGGACCTCGCCGCGCGCGACAGGCTCCTGAAAAACTACGGGGGCATGTATTTCGGCGGCACCCCGGCGTGGATCGTCGGCGCCAAAATTCTCCGGGCACTCCTGGCCCACCCGGACGACCTTCCTGTCATCGCCTCTTTTGCCCGCCGCCTCGTGCGCCGGGCCGGTGGCCTGAGTACGTTGGTATCCGCGGCCTTGCGCCGCCGACTGTCGTTCAAAACGTTTGTGGTGCACAACTTCATGGACGCCGCCGACGTCGGACCGGCCTGGGCACTGATGGAGCGCGGTGAGACCAGCGATGACCCGAAAATCCGGGAATCCCAGGAACGCCTCGGCGCTTGTATGTACGCGATGAGCCACCCCGAAACCGGGCGCCTGGTCCCGGCCTGTGTCCAGCACTCGACCTTGGACGCGGCAGAAAACGCCGGGCTGCGGAATATGCTGCCGCTCCGTCCCGTCAGGCCTGCGGGCAGAACCGGAACAGCGCAGCCGTGAGAACAGCAACCACACAGCGAAGAGCGCCTGACGGGACCGGAACACGAGGACCGACTGTGACCCTCCGCGCCAAAACGCTCCTGTCCGGTACCGCGGCGATCGCAACAGCCGCGCTGGCCCTGGCTGGCTGCGCCGCCCCTCCGTCCGCGCAGCCCGGGTTCAGCGGCTGGGATCAGGTCACCGCGGCCGCCCAGGGCCAGACAGTGCGCCTGTGGATGTACGGCGGCGACGAACAAGGCAATTCCTACGTCGACGGGACGCTCAAACCCGCGGCGGCGAAAGAAGGGGTCACGCTCGAACGCGTCCCGGTCGCCGATACGAAAGACGCCCTGAACCGTGTCCTGACCGAAGTGCAGGCCGGAACCCGGGAAGGTGGCGTCGACCTGGTCTGGGTAAACGGCGATAACTTCGGCACCGGCAAACAGGCCGGGGCCTGGTCCTGCGGCTGGACGTCGATGCTGCCCAACATGACACTCACCGCGGCGTCCGACCCGCTGCTGGCAAACGATTTCGGGACACCGGTCGAGGGTTGCGAAGCGCCGTGGAGCAAGGCCCAGTTCACCTTCGCGTACAACTCCGCCACCGTCACCGACCCGCCGAAGACCCTGGCAGGGCTGCTGGACTGGTCCCGGACCCATCCGGGCCGCTTCACGTACCCGGCGCCGCCGGACTTCACCGGTTCCGTCTTCACCCGGCAGGTGCTCTACAGTGTGTCCGGCGGATACGCTAACGTGCCGCCCGGATTCGACCGGAAAGCATTCGACAGGCTCACCCCGTCCTTGTTCGACACGCTCACCGGCCTTGCCCCGTCGCTGTGGCGCGAAGGGAAGACGTACCCGAAAACGTCCGGGGAGCTGGATGCCTTGTACGCCGGCGGCCAGGTCGATTTCACCATGACGTACGGCCCGGCCACTTTGAGCAAACTCGTCGCCGACGGCACCTACCCGGCGGCCACGAAAGTCCTCACCCTGGAGGAGGGCACGGTGGGGAACGCGAGCTTCCTGGCTATCCCGTCAACCTCCGGGCATCAGGCGGGGGCGATGGTCGTCGCGAACCTGGCGCTCTCACCGGAGCAGCAGGCTGCCAAAGCGGACCCTCGGGTCTGGGGGCAGTTCCCGGTTCTTGACCCGGCCGCGCTGAGCGCCGCGCAGCGGGCCATGTTCGAGGCCCTGCCACCATCCCCGGTGGTGCCCGCCTACGATGTGCTGTCGAAAAACGCCAACCCGGAACTTGCCGCCGCGTGGGTGCCGGAACTCGACGACGCCTGGCGTCGCCAGATCCTCACGGGCCGGTGACACCGTGTTGTTCGGCCGTGCCCCGATGAGCCCGCGCAGACGCCTGCCGGCGGCGCTGATGGCCGCCCCTGCTGTGCTGATAGCATCCTTCGTTGTTCTGGGCGGGCTGCTGACCGCGGCTGCCCAGAGCCTGGGCCTGCTTCCGCTGGCCGGCAGACCGTCACTGACTGTGGAGGCGTACACCACGGTGGCCCCGGACCTTCCGTCTGCCGTCGGCCTGTCCCTGGCCATCGCGGCGGCGTCAACCATCGCCGCCTCCGCCGTGGGGTTCACAGCGGCCCTGATCATTGTCCAGGGCCGCTGGTGCGGCCGGGTCGTTGCCGCCGTCAGTACCCTCACGATTCCTTTTCCGCACATCGTCGGCGCCGCGTCCGTCGGGTTGCTGCTCTCGGATTCCGGCTTGTTGTCCCGGCTGACCGGGGCGGGGGAGGCCTGGCCGCGGCTGGTTGGGGGACCCTTGTGGTTCGCGGTCATTGCCGACTACAGCTGGAAGGAATCAGCCTTCGTCGCCCTCGTCGTCACCGGCGCCCTGATCACCCGCTCAGCGGGCTATGACGAAACGGCGGCCCTCCTGGGTGCCGGCCGCCTCCGGCGGCTCCGTCACGTCCTCCTGCCGCTGAGCCTTCCGGCGCTGATCGTTTCCGCAACGATCGTCTTCGTCTACACTTTCGGCTCCTACGAGGTCGCCTGGCTGCTCGGCCGGCCCTATCCCGAACCTCTTCCGGTGATGGCGTTGCGGGTCTTCGGCTCGGCGTCGCTGACATCCCGGCCCGAGGCGGCAGCCCTCGCGATGGTGACCACGATCGTGGCGTTCGCGGCCGCCTCCGCCGTGTTCGCCCTCCTGAGGAAGATTCCGCTATGGCGGTGACACTCCCTCCGGGCCCGAGGACACCCTGGACGCCATCGCGCGGCGACGGCTCGGCCCTGCGGGTCTCCCGCGCCCCGGGCCGGGTGGGACGCACCGTACTGACCCTGGCGCTGGCCGTGTGGTTCCTCCTTCCCCTGGCACCGCTGGGACTGTGGCTGTTCGCGGACCGCTGGTCCTACCCGGCCGCCATGCCCGAGGCCTGGGGCTTCGACGGCGTCCGGTCGGCCCTGGCCCAGGGCGCGGTCCCGGCCTTCGCACGTTCCCTGGGCCTGGGCCTGGCGGTCAGCGCCGTCGCCACCCCGCTCGGCGCCCTGGCCGCCCGGGCCCTGACCTACCACCGCGTCCCGTTCCCCGCAGCCGTCAACGCTGTCCTGTTTGCTCCGCTGGTGCTTCCGGCGTTCGCGGCGGCCTTCGGGCTCAACGTGCTGCTCCTGAGGCTGCAGGTCCCGGCCCTGGCCGGGGTGATCCTAATCCTCAGCGTCTACGCCCTGCCCTACACGACTTACACCATGCGCGTGGCCTACGGGGCGCACGACCGTGGCTTTGAAGACGAGGCCCGCACCCTGGGAGCCACCCGCTGGCAGGTCCTTGCCCGGGTGCAGGTGCCGCTGCTCGCCCCGGCATTGGCACGCAGTGCGTTCCTGGCCTTCCTCATCGGCTGGAGCGACTACCTCATCACGCTTCTGGTCGGCGGCGGCGCGTTTGTCACCGTTCCCCTGCTCGTCGCTTCAGCCGCTTCCGGAGCGGGCAACGATTCCATCGTTTCCGTGCTGTCAGCGATGGCAGTCCTTCCGCCGCTGATCCTGCTGCTGGGTCTTGGCTTCTTCGCACGCAAACCCCCGGGAGATCTTTCATGAGCGGCACTCTGGTTATCGACGGACTCTCAAAGTCGTTCATCAACTCATCAGCGCCGGTCCTGAACGACGTCAGCCTCACCCTTGACGCCGGTTCATACACCGCCGTCCTGGGGCCGTCCGGATCAGGGAAAAGCACGCTGCTACGCGCCGTGGCCGGGCTCGAAGCCCCGGATGCCGGAAGGATCGTTCTTCGCGGCACAGATCTGGCCCGGGTCAGCCCCGAACACCGCGGGATGGCCATGGTCTCCCAGCGCCCGCAGCTGTTTCCCCACCTGAACGTCCTGGACAATGTCGCTTTCGCGGCGACGGTCCGCGGTGTCCGCCGACGGGCCGCCCGGGCCGATGCCGCGCATTTCCTGGACCTGGTGCAGCTGGAAGGATTCGGTCGCCATCCCGTGACGGCGCTCTCCGGCGGGCAGGCCCAGCGGGTGGCCATCGCCCGGGCCCTGGCCGCCCGGCCTGCCGTCCTGCTCCTGGACGAACCCTTCAGCGCCCTTGACCCGGAACTGCGCTCCACCATGCACGGGCTGCTGGCACAACTCCGGGATCGGCTGGCCCCCACCATCCTCATGGTCACCCATGACCGCGACGAAGCTGCCGCCGTCGCCGACCGCATCGCCCTCCTCAGCCACGGCAGGCTGCTCCAACACGACCGCGTCGACCTCGTGTACTCCCGACCCGCAACCCTGCAAGTCCACCGGCTCATGGGCGGCACGAACGAAATCACGGGAACCGTCCAGGACGGAGTGCACTACTCGGCACTGGGGGACCTTGACCTGCCCGCGGACACTGACTGGTCTGACGGTCCGGGTGTGCTGGTCATCCGCCAGGAAAGCCTCAGCATCCTGGACGAGGCCCGGGACCGGACAGGGCACGGCGTGCACGCCATCGTGAGGGACATCAGGGTGCTGGGGCCCCGCCGGCTGGTCACCGTTGACGCATCCGGCATCGCACTTCATGCCGAGGCGCCCTGGGGACGGTTGCTGCGCGTGGGCGATGACATCAGGCTCACCATCCCGCTATCCGCGCGCGCCGTTGTCCCCGGACTGCCGGGCACCAGCGGACCCACCGGCGCAAACGTCCCGGCAGTGATGGCAACGGGCAGAGCCTGAGCGTCCGCGGCCGTCGTGGTCATCGACGTCACCCATCATTGCACCCGGCAACTGCAGGAGTAGGAACATGAACATGAGACATCCCTTGACACGGACTGTTGCCCTGGCAGCAGGCACCCTGCTCACGCCGGGCTGGCCCGCCTGCGGCGCCTGCGCCGTACCTGCTCTACATGTGGGGGCGAGCGACCACCATCGTTCCTGCATCTAGGGGTGGGCCAGCGGGTTGTGTTTCGTCAACTTTAAGTCGGCCATTTCTGCTCTAGTAATCCTGCCACGTGGGCACGGGTTCCTGCCGTTTGGGCGTTAGCCCCAATGCCGTTCGGTTAGCGGCCTGGGTCCGGCGTCAAGGCTGTGGGAGATCGGCGTGTCACCGGGTTAAGTAGGCGTGGCTCCTGTTTGAGTA
>NZ_JAXCID010000056.1:0-20731 GCF_035985125.1 Arthrobacter sp. CG_A4
CCGGCCATCCTGGGCGAACGCGCACCCCTGGCGGAACTGGACCCCGGCGACGTCGTACGCGACCTCGCCGCGGACACGGTGACTTTCGTGGACACCCGCCCCAACACCGAAGTCCACACGGGCACCGTCACCCGCTCGGTCAACATCCCGGCCGGCAAATCCGTGGCCAGCTTCGGCGCCTGGGTAATCAACCCCGAAACCGACAAAAACCCGCTGGTGCTCCTGGCCCCGGACCAGGCGTCCGCGCAAAAGATGCGGGACCACCTGATCCGGGTCGGCATCGACCAGGTCGCCGGCTACCTCACCAGCCTCGAGGGCCTGCCCGCCAGCACCCCGACGCTCATCGCACCCGAAGAACTCGAAGACTTCGACGCCGCCATGGTCCTGGACGTCCGCAACCGCACCGAACACACCGCCGGGCACATCCCCGGCTCCGTGCAGCTCAGCGGCGGCCGCGTCATGTGGCACCTCGACGAACTCCCCACCCAAGGCACCATCGTGAGCTACTGCCAAAGCGGTATCCGGAACTCCGTCGCGGCCAGCGCCCTGCGCCGCGCCGGCTACGACGTCGTCGAACTCGACGGCAGCTACGCCGCCTGGGCAGCCCAGCAGGAAACACGGCAGACCGTTACCAGCAACTGATCCAGGCAGCACCTGAAGTGACCGATTGACACCACTGGCGGCGGCCCGGGCAGACCGGACCGCCGCCACCAACGTGCCCACAACACCTGGAGCGCAGCAATGACATCCGGAAACACCTCGCCACCGCAGGAACGCAGCATCCGGACTGGCATCAAGCTGGGCCTGCGGCAGAACCTGGCCCAGTTCCTCCTGCTCGTGGCCGTCAACGCCCTCACCGGCGGTACCCGGCATTCCGGTCGCGGTCCGCATGCGCGGAGCGGCTAGAACAGGCTCCCCACCGGCCGGATGAGTTCGGCGGAGTCGTTCCTGACGTTTCCGACGGCGGTGCCGACGGCGTCGATCGTCCAGCCCTCGGCGACGTCGTGCGCCCCGGCCCGGACGAGGTCCACAAGGCCGGCCGCGTCGTCGGCCGCGGGGTCCAGCCAGTTCCGCATCGTCTCAAGGTTCATCGGCAGCGGGACCCTGTCGTGCAGCGCGGTCAGCTCCGCCAGCATTCCCCCGGCGTAGCCTTCCGGTGGCGAGTCGGTGGTTATGATCGACGTCGAGAGCAGCCAGCGCTCCGGGTCATCCGCTGCCCTGGACGGGTCCTTCCACCATTCGTAGAGCCCGGCGAACACCATGGGGTGCCCGTCGCTGGGGCGCACGTAGTAGGGCTGCTTACTGCGGCCCTCGCCTTTCCATTCGTAGTAGCCGTCCGCCGGGACTGCGCAGCGCCGGGCGCGGGTGGCCTTCCGGAACGCCGGCTTCTCCAGCACACTCTCGCTGCGGGCGTTGATCAGCTTCGACCCGATGCCGGGATCCTTGGCCCAGGACGGCACAAGCCCCCAGCGCGCAATATGAAGCTGCCGGACAGGTTGTCCGTCCACCAGCCGTTCCAGCAGGATCGGGACATCCGCGGTCGGAGCGACATTCCACGACGGCGGAAGCACAATCTCCTCTGCCAGCCCGGCGTCGAACTCGGCCAGCAGGTCCCCGACGGCCCGGGCCATCACATAGCGTCCACACATGGCACCAGCATGCCACCGCACCCAATCCGTGTCATCCCGGCTGGGCCCGCCAAGGGTCCGCCCGTCCCCAAGACTCCGTGCGTGGCAAAGACAGCAACAGTGGTCCTGATGTGTGGTCCGCCGGGGGCGGGCAAGACGACCTATGCGAAGACTCTGGAGCGCGCCGGGCACGTCCGCCTCTCCGTCGACGAGGAGATGTGGCGCCAGGACCGGGAGCTGGCAGAACGCTTCGGCACCCCCGAGTACTTTGACTTCACGGTGGAGGTGGAACGGCAGCTCCGGACCCGGCTGACGGAACTGATGGCAGATGGCCGGGACGCCGTCGTCGATCTGTCCTTCTGGTCGCGGCAGCGGCGCGAGGAGTACTAGGCGCTTATCACCGCGCACGGTGCGGCCTGGCAGCTCGTCTACTTTGACGTGCCCCGGGAGGAGCTTGTCCGCCGCCTCGCGCTGCGCCAGCTGGACCCGGGACCGAACTCCGCCCGTGCCGGACCGGCATATCTGGACAAATTCCTCGCGGGCTTCGAAGCACCCCTCGATGAGGGCGAGAAGGTCATCCGCGCGTAGCACCGCGCTCCGCGGGAATAGCGGGTTACGGGTTACGGTTATTGACAATGACGTACGACTTTTGTCGGCAACCGGCGCCCTGAACCAGCGCCGTCAACCAGTTTTGAGGAGAGTTTCGTGGATTTCACCCCCGAACCCGGCACCATCACCATGTTTTCCACCACGTGGTGCGGTTACTGCAACCGCCTGAAGAAGCAGCTGGACGCGCAGGGCATCGGTTACACCGAGATCAACATCGAAGAAGTTGAGGGCACCGCGGCCCTGGTGCAGAAGCTCAACGGCGGCAACCAGACCGTCCCCACCGTATTGTTCCCGGACGGAACCGCGGCCACGAACCCCTCCGCGGCAGAGGTCAAGAGCCGGCTCGCCGCCTAGAAGATTCTTTTGCAACTTTAACCGATTTCGACGACGGCGCGGCCTCCCGGGTCATATTCCAAGGGGCCGCGCCGCGTTTCGCGGCGTGAGCCGCGAAAACAGCTGAGGAGCTATCTCCATGATCCATAAAGTCAAAGGCGCCATCGCCCGCTCCAAGGGCGCCCCCGTCACCCTGGAGACCATCCTGGTTCCGGATCCCGGCCCCGGCGAGGCCCTGGTGGACATCCTCACCTGCGGCGTCTGCCACACCGATCTGCACTACAAGCAGGGCGCCATCAACGACGACTTCCCCTTCCTGCTGGGCCACGAGGCCACCGGCATCGTCAGCGCCGTCGGCCCGGACGTCACCGAGGTGGCCCCCGGTGACCGCGTGGTGCTGAACTGGCGTGCTGTCTGCGGCGAATGCCGGGCCTGCCGCCGCGGCCAGGCGCAGTACTGCTTCAACACCCACAACGCCACCCAGAAAATGACCCTAGAGGACGGCACCGAACTCACGGCCGCCCTGGGCATCGGCGCCTTCGCCGAGAAGACCCTCGTGGCCGCCGGCCAGTGCACCAAGGTGGACCCCGCGGCCGACCCCGCCGCCATCGGCCTGCTGGGTTGCGGCGTTATGGCGGGCCTGGGCGCGGCCATCAACACCGGAAACGTCAAACTCGGCGATTCCGTCGCCGTGATCGGCTGCGGCGGGGTGGGCACGGCCGCCATCGCAGGGGCCGCGCTCGCCGGCGCCACCACGGTGATCGCCGTCGACATCGACGCGAAGAAGCTCGAGCGCGCCAAGGAACTCGGCGCCACCCACACAGTGGACTCCTCCGCCGTCGACCCGGTCGAGGCGATCCGCGAGCTCACCGGCGGCTTCGGCGCCGACGTCGTGATCGACGCCGTCGGACGCCCGGAAACGTACAAGCAGGCGTTCTACGCCCGCGACCTCGCCGGCACCGTGGTGCTGGTGGGCATCCCCAGCCCGGAGATGACCCTGGAACTGCCGCTCCTGGACGTGTTCGGCCGGGGCGGCTCGCTGAAGTCCTCGTGGTACGGCGATTGCCTGCCTTCCCGCGACTTCCCGATGCTGATCGACCTCTACCAGCAGGGCAAGCTGGATCTGGACGCCTTCGTGACCGAACGCATCACCATTGATGACATCGAAGCGGCGTTCGACAAGATGCACGCCGGATCGGTGCTGCGTTCGGTCGTCGAGCTGTGAGCGGCGGGACGGACATCGGCGCGGCGGACGGGACGCCGGACATCGGCGCGGCGGACGGGACGCCGGACATCGGCGGGACGGGCGGCGGCGCCGGGAAAGGGCTGCGGATCGATCGACTGGTCACCTCCGGCACGTTTTCGCTCGACGGCGGCACCTGGGACGTGGAGAACAACGTCTGGATCCTCGGCAATGACGAGGAATGCCTGATCATCGATCCGGCGCACCATCCGGCCGCGATCCAGGCCGCCGTCGCGGGCCGGAAGGTCACGGCGATCCTGCTCACCCACGGGCATGATGACCACATCGGCGCCGTCGGGGAGGTCCGCTGGCTCGTCAAGGCGCCGGTCTACCTGAACCGTGCGGACTGGATGCTGTGGGAGCGCGTGTTCCCGGGGACCGAACCGGACCATGCCATCGAGGACGGGGACATCTTTGACGTCGCCGGGGCCCGGCTCGTGGCCCTGCACACGCCGGGCCACTCCCCCGGCTCCATGTGCTTCACCCTGGCGAGCGAAGGCACCGTCTTCGCCGGCGACACACTGTTCCAGGGCGGCCCGGGAGCCACCGGCCGGTCCTTCAGTGAGTTCCCCACCATCATCGAATCCATCCGGAGCCGGTTGCTGACGCTGCCGGCGGACACGGTGGTGCGGACCGGTCACGGTGATTCGACGACGGTCGGCGCCGAGGCGCCGCAGCTGGCCGAGTGGATCGCCAGGGGCCACTAGCCGCGCAGGCCGGCGAAATCCCCGTGGCTGAGCTGTGCGTAGCTGGCGTAAGTGTCGATCACGGCCGCCTCGATTGCGTCGACGTCCAGGTGCGGGACGAGGTCGTTCACGGCGCCCGCCGTCGCCGGATCCCAGTCCAGGCCCAGGGCGGCGTAGCTGGCTTCCAGCACGGCCCGGATCGGGGCGGAGTTCTCCACAATGATGACAGAGCTGAACAGCCAGCCGCCGGCGACCACGCGCTGGGCGGTCCCGATAAGTTTGATCCTGTGGGCCGGGATCTCCGGATCCCGGCCGTGGACGCTGAACTCGCCGGGACAGTATTCACCGGGGATCTCCCCCACGGCGGCGTCGACGCCCGCGCTCTGAAGTGCGCGGGCGAGGAGTTCGCCGAAGAACGAGAAGCGCCCCTTGGCGCCGGCGATCGCGTCCCGCTGCGGTTCCACATGGTCGATCACCAGGGTTCCCCCGTGGTACGCCGCGGCCCGCCCCCCGGCCTTCCGGACCAGGGGCTCGAAGCCGAGTTCGCGGCAGGCCTCCGCCGCGGCGTCGAAGCCCGGCAGGTGCGTGTCCCGCTGCCCGAAGGCCACGGTGGGAGCCGGCCGGTATAGCCGCAGCAGCGGCCCCGCCGCGCCGGTCTTGACCTTCCGCAGAAGCTCGAGGGCGAAGTCCAGGTCCCCGGCGGCGCCCAGGGATTCCTCCTGCCGGAAAACCGTCAAGGTCCGTTGTGTGCCTGGGGCCTCCGGCATGTTGTTATGCTCCCTTATGATCTTCTTGCAGTTTTTAGTCGTAGCCGCCGCGTTTGCAGTCATTGATGCCATCTGGCTCAAGACGATGAACCCCTTTTACCGCGGCCAGATCGGTGAGCTGATGGCCGACAAGCCCCATCTAGGCTACGCGGTGGTTTTCTACGTGATCTACATTGCCGGCATCGTGTTCTTCGCCCTGCGGCCGGCGCTCGACGGCGGCAGCTGGCTCAGCGCAGTGGGTTACGGCGCCGCCCTGGGAACCTTCGCCTACGCCACCTACGACCTCACCAACGCCGCCACCCTGAAGACGTGGCCGTGGCAGCTGGTGGTGGTCGACATCCTTTGGGGCGCGGCGCTGACGGGCCTGGCCACGCTGGCCGGCTGGCTCGTGTTCCACAGGAATTAGTGGGCATTTTCTTTAGTTCTTCGGGGTCCGGGCGCGGTGGCCGGGCTCCGGGACATGCCCCGCGCCGGGGCCAGCGGATGGACATAGTGTCCTTATGCCCACTCCCGGGTGCGAAGAATGGACATGTCCCCGCGGCGCGAAGAGGACCAGGCTCCGTCGAGCCCCCGAAGAACTAGCGAACATGACCACTAGGCGCGCCGCAGCGTCAGGATCTGTTCCGCCCGGCCGAACGGGCCGGTGAGGTCGTGCAGTACCGTCGAGGTCAGGCCGATTCCGTCCGTACCGAAGGACACCTCGTTGTCAAGTCCCAGCCAATCCCCTTCGGGCCGCCGGTACATGTGGATCTGGAGGTCCAGGTTGGGGAACGCGTAACTGCCCTTGCCCGGCGGTACGCGGGCTGCGATCCCGTTGGCGGTGTCCACCAGTCCCACCAGCCTCGCCAGGTCACTGCTGTCCGCCCGGTCCGTGAGCGGGTACTCGGTGTGCAGCCAGACCGTGCCGGAACCGGCCCGGTGGCCCTCTGCGATCCGCATCTGGAGCGAGGCGATATAGCCGCCCGGCCAGATACTCGCGCCGTCATAGGGTGCGCAGTCGGCCGGCGCAGGGATCCACGGGTCTTCGAAGGCGGCGACGGCGGAGGTGTCTGAGGTGATCATGCGCCAGGCCGTCGCCCGGATGGCGGTGCGGCCGCCCGCCACCAGCTCCGCCTGCACCAGTTCGATGGTCTTGCCGGGGCGCAGCGTCGTGGTGACGACGTCGAATTCGCCACCGGGGATCAGGCCCAGGATCTCGTAGCTGAGCCGGGCCATCCGCATATCGTCGCGCGGCTCGTGCCGGGCCAGGCAGTCGGCCATGATGCCGGACGCGGGCGCCATATGCTGCTCGTGCACGTTCCAGGCGCCCTGGGCGTGGATGGTGGAGCGGAACCGCCCGCCGCCCAGCGCCTCGTAGTAGAAATCGCCCTCGGCCAGGACCGGTAGTTCAGCAGTCAACGTCGACCCTTTCGCAGCTTCAATCGGAGAATCCCGATCCACCCTATCCCGAGCCGCGTATCCCGTACTGCTTATCCCATACTGCCCATCCCTCGCTGCGGGGTGCCTCAGGCTTCTACGCGGATACCCCGCCAGAATGCCACATGGTCCTTGATGTGCGCCGCATCGGTCTTCGGCGCGGCGTAATACCACGCCGCGTCTGGGTTCCGCTGGCCGTCGACCACAACGCTGAAGTACCCGGCCTGGCCCTTCCACGGGCAGACGCTGCTGTGGCTGCTGTCCTCGAGATACTCGGACTTCACAGAATCGCGGGGGAAGTAATGGTTGCCCTCAACCATGACAGTGTTGTCGCTTTCGGCGATGACCGCCCCGTTCCAGGTTGCTTGTGCCATGGTGATGTCTCCTCGTTTGACGCGGATATTGCGGGCCGCCGCCGGCGGTGGCCGCCCTAATAGCAGTTCAACTACCTCATCAACGATCCCGGCGGCTCTTTGATTCCATGTGGTTCCACCGCGGCCGCCGGCCCCACCTTGGCTGTCTCTGTTCCCGGTCGATCCGCCTGACTGGGTAGACTCGGATTCAGGAAATCCATGACTATCCTCCGAAGAGGTGCTCCCCTGATTCGAGTCATCAGCTACAACCTCCGAAAGCACAAAGCCAGTGGTGAGCTGGTTGACCTGGCCCGCGAATTCGAGCTGGACGCGCTGTGCCTGCAGGAGTGCGACACCGCCGATCTGCCGGACACCATAGGGGACCTCCACCTCGCCGATTCCACTAAGGGAAACCGGCTGGGCCTGGCGATCTACTACCGCATGGACCGCTTCACGGCCTATGAGACCAAGGCGTTTGCCCTGAAGAAGTCGCTGCACGACCGCGTCCTGTCGCCCGCCCACGAACGTCTGATCGGCACCCGGGTGATCGACAACGAGACGGACCACAATCTGGTCATCGCGTCTTTCCACGCGGCCCCCCTGACTGCCTCGAACTCGTTGCGCAGGAACCAGATCCACGCCGCGCACGCCGAACTGCTCAGCATGGGCGGTGGCCTGATGTCGCTGATGGTGGGCGACTTCAACTACCCGCTCTTCACCAAGTACCTCACCGCCCAGATGAAGGATGCCGGCTACGACCTGACGCTCAGCGACCGGCGGACCTACACCCGGTACAAGGTATTCAAGGGCCACTTCGACTTCGCCACCTCCCAGGGGCTTGAGATCGCCAGTGTCGAAACCCTCCCGCGCGGCGCCTCGGACCACCTCCCCATCCTGGTTTCCGCCGAATACGGCCAGGATGCCCCGCCGGCTGACGGTCCCTTGGCTGACGCCTCGCCGGCGGACGGTCCGCCGTCCCCTGCCGGCGCTTAGCCGGTTACCGTGCGCCGAGCGTGGGCTGAGAGACTCCCGCCCGGCCTCCAGCTGGTCCGGGACTACCAGCGTCCCTGGCTAAAGTCCGATCTGGCGGCTGGCGCAGCCCTCAGCGCGTTCCTTATTCCGGCCGGCATGGCCTACGCGGAAGCCGCCGGGCTCCCGGCTGTGACGGGACTCTATGCCTCGGTCATCCCGATGCTCGCCTACGCCGTATTCGGACCCTCCCGGGTCCTCATTGTCGGGCCGGATTCAACTCTCGCGCCGATGATCGCGGCCGCCATCCTGCCGCTGGCCGGCAAGGATCCGGACCATGCTGTCGCCCTGGCGGGTGTCCTGTCCCTGCTGATCGGGGTGATGCTGCTGGCCGGCAGGGTCCTGCGGCTGGGGTTCGTCACCGGGCTGCTGTCCAAGCCCATCCGCGTGGGCTACCTCAACGGCATCGCGGCCGCCGTCATCCTCAGCCAGCTGCCCAAGCTGCTCGGAGTCCCGTCCCCGGGCGGTTCGCTGCTCGGGAACGCCGGCGGCACTGTCCGCGCCGTGCTGCAGGGCGCCGTCAATCCCCTGGCCCTGGTGTTCGGAGCCGGAACCATCGCCGTCATCGTCGCCTGCCGCTTCCTGCCGTGGAAGCTCCCCGGTGTGCTGATCGCCGTCGTGGTGTCCACGGCGCTTGCCGCCGCCCTGGACCTGACGACGGCGCTTCCCACCGTGGGTGCCCTGCCGCAGGGACTTCCGGCCCCCGCGCTCGGCGGCATCAGCCCGGGCGACGTGATCGCGCTGATTGGCCCGGCGGCAGGCATTGCGCTGATCGCCTTCGCGGATACCTCCGTTCTCTCCAAGAGCCTCGCCGCCCGGCGCGGCGGCCATGTCAGCGGGGACCAGGAAATGGCCGCTCTGGGCCTGACCAATGTTGCCGCCGGTCTGTTCGGCGGCTTCCCGGTTTCCGGCAGTGCCTCTCGCACCCCCATCGCGCTCCAGGCCGGCGCGCGTAGCCCCGTGAGCGGCCTGGTGGCGGCTGTTCTCGTGGCGCTCTTTATGCTGCTCGCGCCCGGGGTGACGTCCTTCCTGCCCTCAAGTGTCCTCGCCGGCGTCGTGATTGTTGCGGCGTCATCGATCGTGGACGTCGGAACGCTGCGGCGGCTGCTGAGGATGAGCAGGACGGAAGCCGCCCTGCTGGTCGCGACATTCCTTGGCGTCGCGTTCGTGGGTGTACTTGAGGGCATTGTGGTGGCGATCGGCCTGTCGCTGATCGCTTTTGTGCTGCGCGCCTGGGACCCCTACCGCACGGAGCTGGGCAGCGTGGCGGACGTGCCCGGTTACCACGACCTGAGCCGGCACCCCGAGGGCCAGCGGGTCCCGGGGCTCGTGATCGCACGCTTCGACGCGCCGCTTTTCTTCGCGAACGGGGCCGTCTTCACCGAGCACATCCGGGCGCTGGTGGCCAACGCGCCGGGACCGGTGCAGTGGGTCATCGTGGCGTCCGAGGCCATCACAGATCTGGACACCACTGCCCTGGATGACCTGGTGGCGCTCGACGACGAGCTCGCCAGGCGCGGCGTCAACCTGGTCTTCGCGGAAATGAAGGGGCCCATCAAGGACCGCCTGATCCGCTTCGGCGTCAGCAGCCGCTTCGGCCCGGACCATTTCTTCCCCACCGTCAACAACGCGGTGAAGAGCTACAAGCGGACCTTCGAGCGGGAGTAGCCGGGCCCGCAGTTCAGCCCAGCAAAGGAACGACGTCGATCCTGCCGTCCGGGCCCAGCATCACGAGGACCCGTTTTCCGGTGACACCTTCCAGCGCCGCCGCCAGCCGGCCCGCAGCCTGCGCCGCCCCCGCAGAAGCTGCGGCAGCCAGCCCCGGCCCGGCGCCGGTAGCAGCGTCAGCAGCGTCAGCGGCGTCGGCGGCATCGGCGTCGGCGGTAGCGGCAGCGTCAGCGGCGTCGGCAGCGGCGTCAGCCCGTCGCCAGACGGTCACCACCGCACCGGTGGCCTCTTCGATGGCCCGTTGGAACGGCGCGGGATCGGATCCGGAGACCAGGATGATGTGCCCGATGGTGCGCTTCCGGGCGGGCCCGGCTGCTGCGGGGACGGCACGGTGGTACCGCCACACGGCGAAGTGGTAGCCGGCGGCCAGCCCGGTGGCCACGAGCAGGCCGAGCGGGGCGCGGATCCGCTCCACCAGGATCCCGCCGGTGGCGTCGGCCAGTAGGTATTCGAACATCCTGAAACCGATCACCAGCAGGGTGATGACCGCTACCACGGCGCTCAGGCCGAAGACCACGATCAAATAGACCCGCCGGGCGCCCGGCCCTGCCGCGGATCCACCTGCTCCGGATCCATTTGCCGCGGATCCATCTGCCGCGGACTTCCACGACAGCGGTTTCCACGCGATCCACCAGGCCGGCCCGCCCACCACGAGCGAACTGATCCCGCCCAGCAGCAGAGTGCGCACCCCGGAGCCGGCGAGCGGGGTCGCAGCCATCGCGAGGGCGGCGTTGACGATCACGCCGACTCCGGCGGCGGCGGCCGCAAGGGCAACGCCCGAGGTCACCAGCTTGCCGCCGAGCCGGGTGGAGTCCGCCCGCCCGCGCGCCAGGCCCCGGTGGTAGACCCAGACCAGCGAGCCGATCGCGGCCGCGGCGATCGCCGGGGCCAGGGGTTCCAGGAGGACAGCCGTCGGGTCGGTGCGGTCAAACGCCAGGCGGAGCAGCACGAAGAGCAGCACTCCGGCGCCGCCGAGGGCGAGGACACCCGCGCCCAGGACACCGACCAGGATGAGCGCCACATTGGCGAGTCCGGTGCGCAGCCGCTGGCCGCCGTCGTGCTGCCAGTGCCACCACCAGACCAGCCCGCCGCCCGCGGCCCAGACGAGGGACTGCAGCACCGGCACCCACCAGGGCGCGCCCACGACGGCCACCAGAGCGGCTCCACGCAGGGCCGCGTCCAGCAGAGCGGAAAGCGCCGTCACGGCGCCGCCGACGCCGAGCACGAGCCCGTAGTAGGAGCCGACCACCGCGGGAACGTCGGCAAGATGGGTGGGCCGTTTCCGGGCGTGCCGCGACATCCAGCGGTGCCAGACCCAGATGGCGGCCCAGACCAACCCGGTGGCAAGGGACATCCGCCATTGCAGTGATTCCCCGCCGATGAGCGCGGCGAACGCACCCAGCAGGTTGCTGCTGGCAATAATCAGGGCGAGCGCGCAGGCACCGGCCAGGTACAGGCCCCAGCCGACGGAGGCACGCTCGGCCGCTTCGCCGAGCCGCCGCCACACGACCCACCACAGGACCGCGGCCAGCGGGCCGCCGATCAGGGCGAAGGCCAGCGAGCGCGCCAGCCCGGCGACGTCCCCCGCGGCCAACTCCGTGCCGGCGGCCACGAGCCGCCCCGCCAGCCCGCTGAGTCCGACGGCGGCGGTCACCACCAGCGCGAACAGCAGCGCGTACGTGATCAGCCGGCGCACGGTGCGCTGCGCGGACCCCACGGCCCTGCCGGTGCTCATTGCCTGACCGCTGGGTTTGGGCATACCGTCAGCTGCCAGGGAGCCCGGTCGATGCGCCACGTACCCCCGGTCCTGACCAGATCGAAGGCATCCTCGACCTGGTACCCGGCGTTGCCGAACGGGCCGCCGTCCCCGGAGAACGTGAGCAGTACCTTCACATCGGCAGATTCGGCGCGTTCGGTCGTCGAGACCAGGGTGATCCGGAGGTTGTCCAGTGCCATCCGTTCCATGTTGCCGCACGTGTTCCGGGCGGAGTCGCTCAGGTATGCGGTGGCGGCGCTCTCGTCGCCGGCGATCACGGCGGCCGAATAGCGCTGGACCACACCGGCGGGGGTGCCGCCGTCCAGTGCCGCGGGCTCCCCGCGGGTGAACACGGCAAGCAGGGCAACGGCTACCAGAACGGCGATCGAGGCCAGTATGGCGAGGAGGGCCCGGTCCGGCCGCTGGGCTGCCGCCCGGACTGCCGGTACCGCAGGTGTGGCGACGGGCGTAGGCTGCTCCGGCTCGGGTTCTTTCAACTCTGGGCGCATGCCGTCAGTATGGAGCAGCAAGGGCACCCCGTCACGGTGTCTTTAGGCCTCATCCACCGATGGACACTCTCAGCGGTCCCTCCTGCCCTGGCCCTTCCGGCGCCGGACATTGCGGACAATCAGCCAGCCCACCACGGCGGTCACGGCCGCGTAGACGGCGAAGTTGAGGAAGCGCGAGTATTCCTCGATCAGCCGGTACTGCGATCCGAGCAGAGCCCCCAGCCCGATCAGCAGACCGTTCCAGAGACCGCTCCCGGCGATAGTGAACAGGCTGAAGGTCCCCAGGTTCATCTTCTGGGCACCGGCAGGCAGGGAAATCAGGCTGCGCACACCCGGCAACAGCCGGCCAAAAAACACTGCCGACCGGCCGTGGCGCCGGAACCAGCCGGCGGCCTTTTCGAAGTCCTCACGGTCCACCAGGGGAAGCCTGGACAGCCACCGGATCGACCGGTCCAGCCCCAGCCGCGCGCCCAGCCAGTACAGCAGCAGCGCGCCCACATAGGCGCCCAGGGTACTGGTGAAATAGACGAGGACCAGGTTCATGGTTCCCAGCCTGGCCAGGAAGCCTGCCAGTGGCAGGATCAGTTCGCTGGGAATGGGCGGGAACACCGTCTCGGCCAGGGTGAACAGTCCTACTCCCCACTCCCCCAGCGCATCGACGGCGCGGGCGGCGAACCCGACAACCCCGGTGAGATCGTCAACCGGGCTCGAGGCCGTCACGGCGACAGCCGTCCTTCAGAATCCTTGAACACCGGCGCACGCTTCCTTGTCCATACAGGCTGTGGCCAGCTTAGCCGAACCCACGACGACGGCGGGTGGCGGGGGCAGGCCTGGACGGCGCGTCGACGCGGCCCGAAGCAGGCACTACGCTCGACAAATGACTATCGTGCGGAAAGTTCTCGGCGTCGTACTCCTGGTATTCATCGGGCTGGCGGGCGCGGTACCGGCGGCGCTGGCTGACCGGCCGGTCGACGTCGTCGTGGAGGACCGGGCCGGTGTGCTGGACCGCAACACCCTTCTGCCGGCGGTGCAGTCCATCGAGTTTTACCAACCCACCAAGGTGGCCGTGTATACCTACAACGGAACCGCTGGGGACAACCTCAACGAGGAAGTCCTGCGCTTTGCCCGCGCCGAACATCCCGATTGGATCAGCGCCGACGGGCAGAAATGGGCCGACGGGCTGTTCATCTTCGCCCTCGATCCGGCAGGCCGGCAGGTCGGAACCTACATGGGGGAAGACCGCAAAGTCTCCCTCGACCAGCGCGATGACATCCAGAACGCGGCCAAGGAACTCCTGCGCGACGCCCAGTGGACGGACGGCACCGTCGCCGGCGTCCGGCGCGGCGCGGAACTGATCAACCAGCCCTGGTACCGGTCTGCCGCTTTCCTCATCACGGCCTGGACAACGGCGGCCGCGGCCGTCGCCGGGGCCGCGGCCTGGCTGATCGTCCGTTGGCGGACCCGTGCGGACAGCCGCAGGGAACTGGCCCGCGGGGATGCGAGCTATGCAAGCGTCAGCATGGACCTGCAGGTCACCGAGCTCAATGCCAGCACCATCCCGGAGGCCTCACGCTATGGCAGCACGGTCCTGGAGAAGCACCGCACCTTTATGGCGAAGTACAACACCGCCACCGGGCTCTCCAACCAGGTGCACGCCCTGGCCGCCAGGGACCTGAGCCGGCGGCCGAACCTCAAAACTGTCCGGCAGTTCGCCGACGCCGCCGAGGAACTCGACGTCCTGGACGACGTCATCGCGGACACCAATGCCCTGCTCAACCGGGGGAACTCGTGGGCTCCGGCCTGGGACCGGCAGCTCGCGCCCTTCCGCAACGATCTCGCCGCCCTCGAACAGCTGCTCAGCAAGCGCCACACCGAGGGCGACTCTGCGACGGCGGCCGCCCTGCGGTCCTTCCGGGATCAGAGCCACCGGGACCTCGAACGCTGCACATCCGAGTTGTCGGACGGAACAATCACCCCCGAAACGGCCCTTGACCGGCTGCGGGACGCGCGCACCCACCTCTCCGAACTGCTGAAGAACCATGCCGACACCGTCATCGCCGGCTTCGCAAAAAACGACAAGGAAGCCGGGCTGATGCGCAAGGAGATGGCAAGCGCCCAGGCCGGAACCGAGAAGAGGTATGGCCGCACGTACGAGCCCAGCATCCTGGGTACGGTCTACCCGGCCTACTACTTCTTCTCGGTTCCCACGTTCAATTCCGGCTTCAGCACAGGGATGAGTAACGTCAGCAGCGCCCGTGGCGGGGGCGGCAGCACCACCGGGTACGGGAGCAGCGGCGGAAGCTTCTCCGGCTCCGGCAGTTCGTCCAACTTCTAGGACCGGGATACCGGGCCGGCGGCAGAGGCTGTGTCAGGTTGCCCCGTGTCGCTCGACGATGAAGTCGCCGCCGGGAAACATGATCGTCTCATGGCCGTCGTCGAACCTCACATGGTACGGCGGCGCACCGTCGGATCCCTTGACCTCCAGGATTTCACCGTGCCGGTCCGACGATTCGACCGTCGTACCCCGGATGACAATGCGGTCTCCTTGTGCTGCTTTCATGGCATTCACCTCCCTTCTCCAGCGTACGGTTCTCGGCCCCTCGCGGGAACACCAATCAGAAAAGTCTGGCCGCGATGGTCTTGGCCAGTTGGCGGATAACCCGGGCTTGGGCCGCCAACTCGGGCGTGTCCCGGCCCAGCGTATAGACGACGAAGACGTAAGCCCGCTCCCCCCGGACCAGGATGCTCGCGTCATGCAGGTTACCGAAGAGCAGGCCGTACTTGTGGAAGACGCTGATGCCCGCGGGGATGGCGGCCGGGATCAGCGATTCGTTGTTGGTGTGCTGCAGAAAGGACAGCAGCTGCGCCGTGTTCGCCGCGTCGAGCAGCTGGCCGGTGTACAGCAGGTACAGCGTCCTCGCCGTCTCGGCGGGCGTCAGGGTGTTCAGTGTGCGGTCATATGTGATCCCGATTGACGCTGCGTACTCGGTCAACGCACGGGGCCCGACGGCGGCCATGATCAGCGCCCACGATTCGTTATTGCTTTGCTGGAGCATCTGCCGGATCTGGGCGCCGGCCGTAGATACCCCCATCCGCGCCCCCAGGGAAGCCCTGCCGGATTCCACCAGATGGTAGTAGGCCGAGGCGGCGAGGATTTTGGCCGTGCTGGCAGCGACGAATTTGGCCCGCACCCCGTATTCGTGCACCACACCGTCGGTCACGTCGATCAGGGCAACGCCCACCTGGTAACGGCTGTTCGCTGCGATGACGGCATTGATCTGGGCTTCAAGTTTCCGGCTGACAGGCGGCGGCCCGGCCGGCACGACGGCGGGCGGCACGACGGCGGGCGGCACCGGCGCCGCTGCTGCTGCCGGGACGACGGCGGGCGGCAGCCCGGACACCGAAGAGGCAGCGAGTTCCCCGCCGTCGGCTTCCGGGGAAGTGCGAGGGGCGGACGCGGACGCCCCGGCCAGCGCAACAGCGTCGGCGGGCACCCTGGCCTGGAACGCCGCGGAGAAGGAGGTCGCCAGGAACAGGGCCAGCATGGCAGCGGCCGCCGGCAGACGATGCCGGCGGCTCCCACCCCATGGTCCAGGCAGGGGCCACCCGGACCGTCGGGTGGCAACAGATGTGTGGCGGCCGCTGCGGTAGTGCCGGCCGGGGCCCTGATTTTGCACCGGCTCTCACCCCCGGTCCAGCGAAGAGCTGGGGCCGGCCGTCGGCTCATACACATTCGCAGGCATGCTGATCCTCCGGGAGCTAGAACCGCGGTAGAGGCTTCAAAGTTTCTGCATTCTGCTCCGCCGGGGCCCTGAGCGCAAGAGTTTTCGCCTTGGAAGACCTTGGGGCAGGTGTCTTGCTGAGGCGTTCATCAGCGCGCCACAAGCTGCAGGCCCAGGACGTTGGCCACGGCTATCACTGCCCGCACGGAGGGATTGCCGGTGGCGGTCTCTATCGTCCGGATTGTTCGCACCGAGGTCCCGGCCAGCTGCGCCAGCTCCGCCTGCGTGATCCCGGTGGCCCTCCGGACGCTGCGGAGTTTCGCTGCGATCGACGCCACGTCACGCATGGTTGCTCCTCCGTGAGGGCACTGCCGGTAACGGCAGTGCTGTTCCTTCAGCCCAGTACCTTGATCGTGGCTCAGACACCACAATCCGGCAAGACCCAGCCGCCCGGCGTCGGACGCCTGGCCTGTTCACGTGCAGTCCTGCCGCTCCGCCGGGCCGGAGCGTACGCTGGTGCGGTAGCCCTCAGCCCATTGAAGGAGCCCAGCGGTGCGCAAAGTCATCCTCATGACGCAGATGTCCCTGGACGGGTACATCGAGGGTCCGGGCCGGGACCTCAGCTGGCACATGGTCGACGACGAACTGCACCAACACTTCAATGATGAGCTCCGGACCATGGGAGCGTTCCTCGACGGCCGCGTCACCTATGAATTGATGGCGGAGTTCTGGCCGACGGCGGACGCGGACCCGTTGAACCCGGCGCCCATGGTCGAGTTCTCCCGGATCTGGCGGGACATGCCCAAGATCGTCTACTCCAGGACCCTGGCGACGGCCGGTTGGAATACCGCAGTGGTGCGGGACGTCGTCGTCGAGGAGGTCGCGAAGCTCAAGGAAGAATCCGGCGGGGACCTCGCGCTCGGCGGCGCCGATCTTGCGGCGTCCTTCCGGCGGCTCGGCCTGATCGATGAATTCCGGATCTACGTCCACCCGGTCCTGATCGGACGGGGCAAACCACTCTTCCAGGAGACGGATGCGGTGACGAAGCTCCGACTGCTGGAGACGCGCACGTTCGGCAACGGCGTCGTGCTGCTTCGGTACCAAGGCTGATTGGCTGGCCCGGGCGTATGCAAGGCCGGCGGGCACGGGCATGTGAAAGACCGGTTGATCAGCTGCCCCCAAGGCAACCGATCAACCGGCCTTTCTACGTTTTCCCGCCAGTGTCGCGGGTGGCATCACCTAGTTGCCGGAGGTGTTACTAAACGCCGGCACGCACGAACGTCACGGGGCCGGTGGCGGTGAGCCAGGACAGCGGGTGAACCACAGTCTGGTTCGCGCCGTTCATCCCGCTGCTGAGCACCTGGCCGTTGCCGACGTAGATTCCGATATGTCCCGACTGGACCACCATGTCGCCCGGCTGGGCATCCCCCACCACTTTGCCGTAGTTCATGAACTGCATCGGGCCGAGGTCGCCGACAGAGATTCCGGCTGCGCCAAGGGCCTTCTCAACCAAGGCGGTGCAATCCTGTGTCATGCCCAGTTGGCCGTAAGCGGCGGAGACCATGGTGGCATTGACGCCGCCGGCCGCCGGGGCAGCGGCGGGAGCGGCCGGCGCTGCCTGGACCTTCACCGCGGCCTTGGCGGCCGGGGCAGCGACGGGTGCCTTGACCGCCGGGGCAGCAACGGGTGCCTTGACCGCCGGGGCAGCAACGGACGCCTTGACTACCGGGGCAGCTACCGGCTTGGGCTGTTCGATCACCGGGGCAGGGGCGGTCGCCACTGCCGGGCGCTCGAAGGTGATCTGTACTTTGGAATCCGCGAGGACGGGTGCGCCCACCTGGCCCCCGACGTCGACGGACGACGCCGGCGCGGAGTCGCGCTGGACGGGGGCCTCGGCGGCGTTGGCGGCCATGGCACTGCTGAGCACCAGGCCGGACGCCGCTGCAATCACTGCAGCCTGGCGGCCGAATGTACCTCCCTTGGAGGACAGGAATACGGAACGGCGTTGGCTGCGAAGGTCAGTGCTTTTTGGCAAAAAAGTATTGCTGGAAGTCATGTGCGTAGCCTCTCCCAATGCCTGCGAGGTGAGCTGTCGGATTCGGATGGGAGGCACCCGGCCGCACTCTGGCCCTGACATCGGACTGTGCGGCTTCACCCCAAGACCTGCGTAAAGCCAGGTCAATAAATGGGTTCCCCGTCTCTGCCGGACGTTGCTGCGAGGTATCCCCGTGGCCGCGGCAGAGTTAGGCAATCGGCTGGGGAGCGCCCGTTTCTAAGCAACAGGCACCCAATAACGGTAACGGCATGATCACGGAATGTCACATCGAGGTAACGGCGGGAGTAGTTTGGGGCAGCTCTTCGCCCCGCAGGACGCGGCCCCCGGCATAGAATGGTGCCATCAGCGGACCCATCAGCGGAGGCCAAAAATGAGCAGCCCCGACTTCGCCAGGCACTGTGTCGCCATCTGCCAGTTGAGCTATCAGCCGCAGAAGGACTTCAATGTCAACACCGAGCTGCTGGTCCTGGAAAATGGGGAAGTCCACGCGTCCACCTGGGACGCAGAGCCCCGCAACGGCGGCTTTGACGTCTTCGTCCTGAATGACCGCGTTGACGCTGCCGGCTTCATGGTGGTGACCGATTGGGAGTTTCTGGACGGTAAAGCCTACGCCGTGGTGGAGCGCCGGGCTCCCGCATAGCACCGTCGTTCGTGGCGGAGCGGGACCCCTGTAGACCGCAGCTTCCGTCGGCTAGGGTTTGACCCCATAGCCAATTCTCGGCTTGGGGGTACCAATGAAAGCCTGGCGTCTGATGATGTCGCTGCCGCAACCGGTGAAGGGGTTCCTGGTGGTCTACCTGATCGCCTTCGCTGTGGTCTTCGTCTCTGTGGCGGTCATGTCTTTAACCGGTCAGGGCACCACAAACCCGGTCGTGCAGTGGGGGGTGGGCGTGCTGGGTCTCACCGCGGTCATACTGGGGCTGGTGCTGGCCTTCAATTTCCGCGGATCGGCTCGCGCCTACGCCGCGATGATGAAGGCCTATAAACCCATGGGGGTGGACTACACCGCGTCGTTTTTCGCAACGCCGATAGCCATCCGAATCTTCGGCGCGCTGTTTGCCGCGATCGGGATCTCGTTCGCCGTGACGTCCGCGATCTTAGCCATGTCCCTCTCCTGAGGCCGCCTGTCTGCCGGGGGTGCGGGCGGCAGCCCCAACCACTGTGATGCGGCCGCCTGCCTGGCTGACTATGGAATGCGCGACGACGGCTGCCGGGGTGGACGCACCGCCCGGCTCTGTGCGGCCGCTCGCAGCCCGCCCAGCCTAGACTGGGGGCAACGGGTCCTTTGAACGAAAGCGAAATCCGTGACCATTCACCGCACGCTGGCCCTCGCCGCCGCACTCCCGGCGCTCCTTTTCGGGGTGGCCGCCTGTGCGCCGCCGGCGGCCACTGAGACGACCGCCACTGAGACGACGGCCGGCACTCGCGCACCGGAAGCCGCCGCGGGCTTCGGCGTGGATAACGCGGGGGCCCGCGAGCGAATCGCCCGGTCCGGACTCGCCCTCCTGGCGGCCGAGGGCAACGTGGAGCATTTCCACGCCCACCTGGATCTGATCAAGGACGCGACGCCAGTGCCGGTGCCGGCGAACATCGGCATCTCACTGGGGCAGGATGGAAAACCGGACGGTATTTCCGCCCTGCACACGCACGACACAAGCGGTGTCATCCACATCGAATCGCCCACGGCAGGGCAGGTGTTCACCCTGGGGCAGCTCCTCACCGAATGGGGCGTGCTGACCGGGACGGGCCCGCCAGGCAGCGGCCAGGGCCCGGCGGACGGCTGGACCGCCTACGTAAACGGGGCACGGTACGACGCCGGCATCCGTGACCTCCCGCTCAAGCACCACGATCAAATCGTGGTCAGCTTCGGTGCAACACCCGCCACCATCCCGTCCTCCTACGAGTTCCCACCCAACGAGTGACTTCGGGCCAGGGCGCGTTCCGGCCAGGGCGCATTCTCGTTGGTTCGTCGGGGGTCTGGGTCCAGGACCGTGATGCCCGGGCTCCGGGACTTCCTCGGCTCGCAGCTATGGCGCATTAGGCTACCCGAATTCCAGCTCGGGCCGGTGCGTAGCGAGTACAGAACGGACGTGCACCGCCGCCTCGCCGGCGACCCCGCCGTCGGGGGCCTCCGCGAGAACCATCCGGGCATGGCGGACAAACCTGTCCCAGTCCCCCGCGCCGGAGCGAAGTGCACGCAGGGGCGACAGCAGAGCAGCACGGCGGAGCCAGGGGTCGGGATCCTGCACCCAACGGTCCAACACACTGTCGGCACGTACCCGGGCCAACACGTCGAGCCCGGTGATCATGGGGCCAACGACGTCCACCGCCAGCGGATCGACAAGCTCGCGCAGTGCTGCCGAACGGAAGAATCCCTCAACCCGGGTGAGATCCGTATTGGTTAGGAGAGTGAGGCTGGACTGCAGCAGCACGATGGCCGCCAGGCGGCGTTCGAAGACGGGAACGTCCCACAGTTCGCTGCTGAGGGCGGTGATGTCGTCGTGCGCCAGTTCGGTGTAGCGGCGGAGCGCATCACGGAGGGTGCCACGCACAGCTCCAACCGAGGCACCGTAGAACGTCAGTCCGGTGCCGCTCGCCGAGCCGCCGAGACGGGCCTGCATTTCCTCGGCCCGGAGCCAGGATGACTCACGCTGGAGCGCAAGGTCGATGAAGTCCGCGGCGTCACTCATCGCTCCATTCTTCCGCACTCCGCGGGCGGCGGCCGATGCTCCTGTTCAATGCTTGGCTGCCAATCATCGGTGAGCCAGTCACCGTTTCTGGCACCGCGCTAAATTGTCCGTGGTGCCCGATAGCCTGTTTCTATGGACGGTAATAGGGGGTCCGAGGTGGTTACTTCGGCAGGCGGTGTGACGGTCATGGAGGTGGCCCGCTCACT
>NZ_JAXCID010000057.1:0-20263 GCF_035985125.1 Arthrobacter sp. CG_A4
AGGCTTCCTATCGCGAAAATGCCAGGAGGCCGGGCCCCCTTCCAGAAAGGAGACCCGGCCTCCGCGCCGTCACGACGCAAACCTGCGGAACCGGCAAACCGCTACCGACCCACGCACCTAGCGGCGCGCCGGCGGGCCCGGCAGCATGCCTGCGGGCTCAGTGTCCGCGGATACGTTCGCCGCTGAGCAGCTTCTGCGTCACTTCGACATCGGGGTGCACCAGCACCACCGAACCGTCGCTTTTCCACGCCCCCAAAGACTGCGCCAACGCCGATTCCAGGCCGTCACCGGCCCGTACCAGCAGGCGCGGCCCGTCGTCGTGGGCTGCCGCGAAACCGTTCAGCAGTTCGCCGTGTGTGTGCGCCGTGCCGGCGGCGGTCCGGACGGCCCGCCGCGAGGCCTCCGGATCGGCGTGCGCCAGATAGACGTCGCCGTGGGAGCGGACTTCGGCGGCATAGTCAACGACGCCGGTGGGCAGCCCGCCCGGCCAACGCATGGCCAATGCCGGCAGCGCCACCGCCATCACGACGTCGAAGGCCCCCTGCGCTGCGGCGGGTCCCGGATCCGCGGTCGCCAGTAAGTCGGCGTCGGCGTCGTCGAGCACCAGTTCCATGCCGAGCTGCCACGCCGCCAGGGCAAGAATCACGGATTTCCAATGGGCGGGCAGGTCAAGCCGCAGGCGGGTCCCCGGTTCGGCGTCCAGCTCGTCCTGCAGGAGGTTGCTGGTCTTTGCCACCCAGTTGTCCAGGACCCGGCCGGACAGCTCGACGCGCTCCGAATTCGGTCCGTACCAGGTCAGCCGGGGCGAGGTGGACTGGCCGGAACGCAGGGCTGTCATCAGTTCTATTGCCGGGATACTCATGGAATCATCCTGCCACGGCGGCGTCGGGTGTGATCTCCCTCACACCCCGAGCGGCAGGGCTTCCTGGCGCCCCGGGTGTTCACCGAAAATTCCCCGGGATTTCGGCAAAAACAGCCGGGAGTGCTCAGTAGCCTTATTATTCCGCGGAATTTTGGGGCTGCTACCAAAAAAATCAGGGCGTGGCGTGCCGCAATTCCTTGTGCCAAGTTGATTATTATCTCCGCCGTGGCTTGACTCGGTGATACTTACACGCGTGTAATTAGGTATCGAAAGCCAATGCGCAGAAACCGGCACATAACCGAGTGTCCAAGTGTCAGGCAAAGGCTGCAAAATCAGAGAGGAAACGCCAATGGGGCTAGCAGAGCGTATCCATGAAGATGCCGTCGTTGCCGGCCAGGCCACGGCGAAATACCGTTCGCGCGGGGTGCCGAGCGACTGGTATGTGGATCCGGCCGATCCGGACGCAGCGGACCGTTACAACGAACACACCAGGGACTCCCTGCAGGAGGCGGCCACCGCCTTCCTCGCGGCGCACGATGAACTTCTGGCCGGACCGGACCAGGAGAACGATCTCCACGATCCGCCGATGGAACTGCAGACGCTCCACGCAGGCACCACCGCGCAGCCGGTCTGGATCGGATTGCCCTCCCAGCAGGACTTCGACGATGAAGGCGAGCTCGGATGGCAGACGGATGCGCTGTGTGCGCAGACGGACCCGGAGGCGTTCTTCCCCGAGAAGGGCGGCTCCACCCGCGATGCCAAGAAGGTCTGCGGGGCGTGCAATGTGCGGTCGCAGTGCCTCGAATACGCCTTGTCCAACGACGAGCGGTTCGGTATCTGGGGCGGTCTCTCCGAGCGCGAGCGGCGCCGGCTTAGGAAGCGAGCAATCTAATTCTTCAGGATGTACGAGTCACCGCCGTCGTGGTCTCCCACGACGGCGGCGGCTTTCTCCCCAGGACCCTCGCGGCGCTGGCGGGCCAGACCCGGCCGGCGGATGCCCTCATCGGGGTAGACACCGGCTCCCGTGACCACTCGGCAGCCCTCCTCGAACAGGCTTTCGGTAAGGCCAACGTCACCGTTTTCGACAAGACCAGAAGCGGTATGGGCGGCGCGGTCAGGGCCGGGCTCAAGGCCCACGCGCCCTGGCCCGGCAACCCCGGAAGGGCGTCGGAAAGCAGCGCCCCGGGCTCCGAATGGATCTGGCTCCTGCACGACGACGCCGCACCTGGCCCCGAGGCCCTCGCCGAGCTGCTGCAGGCCGTGGAGCGGGCACCGTCCGTCACCGTGGCCGGCTGCAAACAGCTGGACTGGCACGCCGAAAGGCGCCTGATCGACGTCGGACTCTCCACCAGCCGCTGGGCTGAGCGGCTGACGCTTATCGACGCCGACGAACTGGACCAGGGGCAGTACGACGGCCGCAGCGACACCTTCGCGGTCAACTCTGCCGGCATGCTTGTCCGCCGCGACGTCTGGGAAGACCTCAGCGGCTTCGACCCTGCGCTGCCGGGCAGCGGCGACGACGTCGACTTCTGCTGGCGCAACCGGCTCGCCGGACACCGCGTGGTGGTAGTCCCCAGCGCCAGGATGTTCCATGTCTCCCACCGACCGCATGCCCTGGGCAATGCGACGGCGGCCCGCAAGGCCCAAGTCCATCTGCGGCTCAAGCACTCCGCCGCCTGGAAGGTGCCGCTGCACGCCGTGGGCGCCCTGCTGGGGAGCCTCTTCAAGCTTGTCCTGAGCATCGCGGTCAAAGACCCGGGGCACGGGTTTTCCCAGCTGCTGGCGACTTTCGCCGCGCTGGGACGCCCCGCCGCCGTGGTCCGGGGCCGGCGCAATGCCGCCCGGACCCGGCGGATCCGCCGTTCCGTCATCAAGGGACTGCAGGCACCCCGGCGTGAGGTCTGGGCCCACCGTCGCTCCCTGATGGAGGCCCTCGGCAGCGACGGCTCCAGCGAGGGGCTCTCCGGCCAGGACCCGCAGGACGAACAGCCCAGCGGTGACTCTGCCGACGACTTCGCGGCCCTGACCACGTCCGAGCGCAGCTGGGTGGGCAACGGTGCGCTGCTCGCCGTGCTCCTCACCGCCGCGGCGTCCCTGATCGGCCTGCCGGGCCTGTGGCGGGCCGAGGCCGTCTCGGGCGGCGCCCTGATCCCGGTCTCCCTCCGGCTGTCCGAGATCTGGCACCATGCGTCCGGGTGGTGGATCACGCTGGGCGGGGGGCTTCCCGGCCATGGTGACCCTTTCGGCTACGTGCTGTGGGTCTTCGGTGTACTTGGCGCCGGCGATGCCAATGGCGCCCTGACCTGGCTCCTGCTCCTGGCCATGCCGCTGTCCGCCCTCGGCGCCTGGTTCGCGGCCGGCGCCCTGACCCAGCGGCGCCGGCTCCGGGTGGCCGCAGCCTTCGTCTGGGCCGGCGCGCCGGCCCTTCAGGTGGCACTCAACCAGGGGCGCGTGGGCGCGCTGCTGGCCCACCTCATGATTCCGCTGCTGGTGCTCGCTCTGCTGCGGGCCACCGGTACCGCCGCCGGCCGCGGCCGCTATGCGGTTCCCGCCCCGGGGGAGCGACGTTTCACCGAGGCGCCGCCCGTCAAGCCCGGAATTAACGGCACGCCCTCGTGGACCGCCGCCGCCGCAGCCGGCCTCGCGCTGGCCGTCGTCACGGCGGCAGCGCCCTCCCTGCTGGTGCCTTCCATCATCCTGGTGGCGCTCTGCGGCGTCCTCCTGGGCCGCCGCGGCCGGACCGTGTGGTGGGCGCTGCTGCCGAGCCTCGCACTGTTCCTGCCGTTCCTCCTCTCCACCCTCGACCGGCCCCGGGCCCTGCTTGCCGACCCCGGACTGCCGCTGGGTTTTGACGCGGCCCCGCTCTGGCAGCAGGCGCTCGGCCAGCCGCTGCACTTCGCCGCCGGCGGCGGCCTTACCGGGCTCCCGGTATTCGGCGGCTCCGCCGGGGCGCCGGCCGTGCCGTGGGCGCTGCTGCTCGCTTTGCTGATCGGCGTGCCGGTCCTGATCCTGGCCCTCGCCGGCTTGTTCCGGCCGAGCCGGCGTGCCAGGGTTGCCCGCAGCCTGTGGGCCGCCGCCGTCCTGGTGCTGGCCGGCGGCTGGCTGGCCGGACACTTCGCGTCCGGCGTCAGCGGCAGTACCCTGGTCACCCCGTTCACCGGACCGGCGGTGTCCGCCGCCGTGTTCGCCGTCCTGGGCGCGGCGCTGATCGGCGCCGAGGCCCTGCTGGACTCCGCCGACCGGGCTGCCGCGGCGACCACCGGCCGCAGGATCCTGATCCGCTCCGCTGCGGTCACGGCCGTGGTCCTGCTGCTCGCCGGACCGCTGGCCGGACTTACCGTGTGGGCCGCGCAGAACCTTGTGCAGCCCGCCGCTCCGGACGCAACTGCGGCGGACGCGTCCTCTCCAGCGACGCCTCCTCCCGTCGCGGCCGCCGGTTCGCTCGGCACACCGCGGCTGGTGCAGCCCGCCAAGTCCCGCACACTCCCGGCCACGGCGATCGACCGCGGCGAGGGACCGGAAAAGTCGCGCACCCTCCTCATCTCAACCGGTGAGAACGGTGCGTACGACGCGTCGCTGATGCGCGGGGCAGGTACGACCCTCGACGCGCTTTCCGCCATCGCCGCGGCGCGTCCCATCATGGGGGCTCCCGGACAGGAAACAGTCCGCGGTGACGACGCCGTCGCTGGTTCCCTTCGCGGCGTGGTGGCCACGATCGTGGCCGGCCAGGGCGTTGATCCGCGCTACGACCTGGAACGGCTCGGGGTCGGTTTTGTGGTCCTGCGGGCCACGGACACAGCAGCCCAGCTGACGGCGAGCCGGATGGATGCCGTTCCAGGACTTGTCGCAGTCGGCAAAACGGACGTCGGCTGGCTCTGGCGGATCAGTCCGCTGAACCAGCCGGTGATCAAGGCGGCCGACGTGGCGCACCGAGTACGGATCGTCGACGGCGGCGGGTCCACAGTCGGGCTCGTCCCCTCCGGGGCCGTCTCGGCCGACACGGCGGTGCCGGCCGGGCCGGAGGGACGCCTCGTCGTCCTGGCCGAGCGTGCCGATCCGGGCTGGAGCGCCTGGCTGGACGGCCGGCGGCTGACCGCCACCAGCTCGGACTGGGCGCAGGCGTTCACGCTGCCCGCCCAGGGCGGCCAGTTAAGCCTCCGCTATGAATCGCCGTGGGCCCTCTGGGCCGGAATCAGCCAGGCCGTTGTGATCGGCCTGACCGTGCTGCTGGCCATCCCCATGCCTGCCCGCCGGCCGAACACCGGACTCTCCAGGGACGAAGGCTCCCTGCGTAAGGAACACCAGCATGCATAAGGACGACAATTCCAGCGCTGAACGCAAGCTTGGCGCCGGGGCGGACGCCGGCGCCAACACCGGCCCTGGTAGCACCGGCCCAAGCGGCACCGGCCCAAGCGGCACTGCAACACCGCTTGAGCCGGCCACTCTGCCTGAGCCGACCACTCTGCCTGAGCCGGCCACTCTGCCTGAGCCGGCCACTCTGCCTGAGCCCGGCACTCCGCCTGAGCCGACCACTCTGCCTGAGCCCGGCACGTCCGGCCGGATCCGGTCGCGGCTGAAAGTGCTTCCGCGCGGCGGCGGGGTGGCCGGAGTGCTGTCCGCCCTCGTCCTGGTCGCCGCCGGCGGCGGGCTCGTCTCGGCGGTGGCGCTCGCACCCCAGGGGCCCGGCAGCAGCCGGCAGCTTGAGGTGCCGCTGGCGTCCGTGCCCGCCGGCAGCAGCGTCGGCGTGTGCCCCGGGCCGGCCCGGCTGCTGGAAGGCGCGCCGGTGGGCACCGATCCGCAATTCAGCCCGGAATCGGCCACCGCAAAGAGCCTCGTCAACGCCGTTGTGCTCAGCTCAAGCGCCGGGGTCCTGCCCGGCAGCCGGCTCTCCTCGCTCACCGGCAGCGCCCTGGTGGAGCTCGCCAAGGGCACCCCGGCGCCGGGCCCGCAAGGCCCCTCGGCCGCCGTCGCCAGGCCGGCGGCCGGACCGCCGGTGCTGCTGGCGGGCGTGGTGCCCCAGCGAGGCGTCGACGCCGTGAGCGTCCTCAGCGCCGACGCCCAGGCGGACCGGCAGGCCTCAGCTGGCGCCGTCATGAGCTACACCGCCAGCGACGGGGACCTGCGCGGCTCGGCAGCGGCCGCCTGCCAGCAGCCGGCCAACGATCTCTGGCTCGTCGGCGCCAACACCGCCGTCGGCCGGACAGCCGTACTCAATATCAGCAACGCCTCCAGCACCCCGGCCACCGTGAACCTGGACCTCTACGGCGCGAAGGGCCCTGTTCCGGCCCCGGGCAGCCGAGGGCTCCTCGTGGCTCCGGGCAGCACCCGGTCCATCATTCTGGCCGGTCTGGCTCCGGGGCAGGAACGTCTCAGCGTCCGCGTGCGAAGCGCCGGCGGCCCGGTCGCCGCGGTGATCCAGCAGAGTGTGCTGCGTGGGCTCACGCCCGGCGGTGTCGACTTCATTGCCCCGGGTGCGGCGCCGGCGATCCGCCAGGTGATTCCCGGAGTCGACGTCCAGGATCCCGCCAGCCTCGCGGCGCTTACCGTGAAATCCGGCTTCGCCGATGCCGCACCGGCCTTGCAGATCACGGTGCCCGGCTCCGCCGACGCGGTCGTTGCCATCAAGCTCTACGGGCGCGACGGCCAGAAGCCACTGCCGGGCGGCGGGGTCGTCACGGCCAAGGCCGGCACCGTCACCGAAGTCCCGCTGGCAGGCGTTCCGGCCGGCCCCTACACCGTGGCATTGAGCTCGGACGTCTCCTTTGCCGCCGCCGCCCGTCTCACGAGGGGCGCCAAGGCAGAGGACGCCTCCGACCTCGCATGGTCACCGGCCTCGGCCAGGCTCGGAAGCCAGCACGTGGTTCCGGTGCCGGGGACGGGCGACCGGTTCCTCGTGTTCGGGGCCCCGGAAGGCCGTGCCAGGATCTCTTACACCCCGATCACCGCCGACGGCAAGATCCGGGCCGCCGCGGCCGCCGACATCGCCGGTGCTACCACCGTGTCCATCCGGGTGCCGGCCGACGTAGACGGCTCGCCGATAGTCGGCTACCTGGTGTCCGCCGCGGGTGACCCGGCCTATGGCGCCGTGCTGCTGCAGCAGGACGGCACGCAGGATGTGTCCACCGTCGCCGTCGTCCCGGGGGCGGCAGGGCAGGAACAGGTGCCGGTCACACTGGGGTATTAGCGGGCAACTTCGCTGGGCCCTCGGGGGCCCTCGGGGGCCCGGCTCCCGGGGCGTGGGAACCCCGGGCCCAGGGACATGCCCCGCGCCGGGGCCAGCGGATGGACAGATTGGCATTGTGCCCAGTCCCGGGTGCGAAGAATGGGCATGTCCCCCTGGCGCGGCGGAGCAGCCCGGCTTTGCGGCTCCGGACCCGCGTCGCGCCTGACTGGACATGCCCCGCGCCGGGGCCAGCGGATGGACAGAGTGTCATTATGCCCGGTCCCGGGTGCGAAGAATGGACATGCCCCCCTGGCGCGGCGGAGCAGCCCGGCTTTGCGGCTCCGGACCCGCGTCGCGCCTGAATGGACATGCCCCGCGCCGGGGCCAGCGGATGGACAGATGGGCATTATGCCCAGTCCCGGGCGCGAAGAATGGGCATGTCCCCCGGCGCGAAAAGGCTGTGGCCCCGCTTGGACCCCGACGAACTGACGAAAATTACCGCCAGTCCCGCCGTGAGATCCCGGCGGACGAAGCTGTGCTGCCAGCTAGTAGCGGCGGCGGTATACCGGATCCAGTGATTCGGGTGGCACGCCGAGCATCTCGGCTGTGTGCTCCACCACGACGTCGTGCACAAGGTCCTGGAGTTCCTCCCTGCTGCCGCAGGCGTGCTCGACAACCCGCCGGTACAGCGTGATCACCGGGCCTTCCTCCGCCGTCGCGGGTGCATAGGAGCCCATCGGAGCGGGCGACCCGTCCGCCACCAGCCTCTCCAGGCCCGGCGGGATTTCGTCCACGGCAAAGCGGACGCCGTCCAGCGGCTTGCCCCAGATATCGTGCAGGCGCTCGGCCGAGTCCAGCACAAAGTCGTCGAAGCGGTCCGAGCGGGTCCGGTAGCCGGGCAGGGTGGACAGCATAAGCTCGCCGCGGAGACCGCGGCTGTGCCTGTTCCTGCGGCGTTGGCGGAAGCCTCTCGGCACAACGGACAGGCCGGGGCTGCCGGACTCGGGACCGGCGTCGGGGTCAGCCATCCGGACCGTAAAACCGGGATCGTGGCGCGATGACTGCATATCTCGACTCTAAACCCGGCGGATGATTTGCGCGATATGGGCTCCGCGACCCGCCGTCAGCGCGTCGGACGGCGGCCGGCGGACCGGGGGAGTAGTCTGTGATGTCGTGGGTGCAATCCGTCTTTGTTCAAGGTCAGCCTGCCGCAATTCGGCGGTGGCAACTTTGACGTACGTCTATGCCGATTCCACCGCCGTCCTGGGGCCGCTGGCAACGTACGCCGAACCGCACTGTTATGACCTGTGTGAACAGCACGCCGGATCGTTGACCGTTCCGCGCGGTTGGGAAGTGTTGCGGCTCGCTATGCCGGCCGTCCCCGCCGGACCCGGGCCCGATGACCTGCTGGCGCTGGCCGACGCCGTCCGTGAGGCCGCTGTCCGGCCCGCCGTTCCGGAGCCTGGCCACGGGCGGCGGAGCGTGCACGCCGCGTTGGAGGCGCCGGCCGCCGCCGAAGGCGCCCGCCGGGGGCACCTGCGCATCCTGCGCGAACCTTCCTGAGCCGCGAGTGGCGGTAGGCTGGGAACTGCAAAATCCGTCAGCCGCCGGCGCCTGCTGCGGCTCACATCAGGGAGCGTTCACCATGCCGAAGATCAGTGCCGAACTGTTGTCTGTCCTGAGATGCCCCGTCACCGGGTCCGCGCTCGTGCAGGACGGCGAGGAACTCGTCACCATTGCGGCGGGCGGAACCGGCGAGAAGCTGCGCTATACGATCGAAGACGGCATCCCGCTGTTGCTGCCGCCGGAGCTGCTCTCCGCGGCCGCCGCAGCCCGCGCCGGGCAGCACGACGCCGGGCAGCACGACGCCGGGCCCCGCCGCACCGCTAGATAGACTCCGCCGATAGACTCCGCCGATAGGCTCCGCCGAATAGTCGCCGCACAGCCCCATCGGCCCGCCGTTCAGCACCGAATAACCAGTTAGTCACCGACCCACAAGGTCACCGACAAACAGGGTCACCCAATGCAGGCCACCGGCCCCCGCCGGCTACAACGAAGGATTTTCATGACTTTCGACTACAAGATCGCGGACATCTCCCTGGCCGAGGCGGGCCGCCACCAGATCCGCCTCGCCGAACACGAAATGCCCGGACTCATGTCCCTGCGCGAGGAGTTCGGCGCCGGCCAGCCCCTGAAAGGTGCCCGCATCGCCGGTTCCCTGCATATGACGGTCCAGACCGCCGTGCTGATCGAGACGCTCACCGCCCTCGGCGCCGAGGTCCGCTGGGCTTCCTGCAACATTTTCTCCACCCAGGACGAAGCCGCCGCCGCCGTCGTGGTCGGTAACGGAACGGTCGAGGACCCGCAGGGTGTTCCCGTGTTCGCCTGGAAGGGCGAGACGCTTGAGGAGTACTGGTGGACCGCCCAGCAGATCCTGACCTGGCCCGGGGCGGACAGTAACCCGGATTTGGGCCCGAACATGATTCTCGACGACGGCGGCGACGCCACGATGCTCGTGCACAAGGGCGCCGACGTCGAAGCCCTCGGTGCCGTGCCGTCCGCCGCCGCGGACGAGTCCGAGGAAGGCCGTGTCTTCCTCGAGGTGCTGCGCGCCTCGCTGCAGGAGGACCCGCAGAAGTGGACCCGCATCGGCTCCCGCCTGCTCGGCGTCACCGAGGAAACCACCACCGGCGTCCACCGCCTCTACCAGCTCGCCGAGCAGGGCAAGCTGCTGTTCCCGGCGATCAACGTCAACGACTCCGTCACCAAGAGCAAGTTCGACAACAAATACGGCATCCGCCACTCCCTGCCGGACGGCATCAACCGCGCCACCGACGTCCTGATGGGCGGCAAAGTCGCCGTCGTCTGCGGTTACGGCGACGTCGGCAAGGGCGCCGCGGAGGCGTTCCGCGGCCAGGGTTCGCGTGTGATCGTCACCGAAATCGACCCGATCTGCGCGCTGCAGGCAGCCATGGACGGCTACCAGGTGGCGAAGCTGGAATCCGTCCTCAGCGAGGGCCACATTTTCATCACCACCACGGGCAACAAAGACGTCATCATGGCCGAGCACATGGCCGGCATGCGGGACAAGGCCATTGTGGGCAACATCGGCCACTTCGACAACGAGATCGACATGGCCGGCCTGGCCCGGATCCCCGGCATCAAGAAGGTCGAGATCAAGCCCCAGGTCCACGAGTGGGTCCTGGCGGCAGTCCCGGCCACGGGAGAGGACAGCCGCTCCATCATCGTCCTCTCAGAGGGCCGGCTCCTGAACCTCGGCAACGCCACGGGACACCCGTCCTTCGTTATGAGCAACTCCTTCGCCAACCAGACCATTGCGCAGATCGAGCTGTTCACGAAGCGCGACCAGCCGGAGGGGGAGCGCGAGTACGGCAAGCAGGTGTACGTGCTGCCGAAGATCCTCGACGAGAAGGTGGCCCGGCTCCACTTGGATGCCCTCGGTGTTGAACTGACCGAGCTGTCCAAGGAGCAGGCCGAGTATCTGGATCTCGACGTGGCCGGCCCCTATAAGTCGGAGCAGTACCGCTACTAAGGGAGCCGCGAAACGTCAGCCACCACGACGGCGGCCCGCAGCGAACGGTCACCTATGCTGGTACAAGGACATCGTGAGCTCTGATGTGGGCTTGGAGGAAAAGCAGTGGGGGAACACAGGAAATGGCCATGACTGAAGACAGCGGTCGTCGACGACGGCAGCCCGCACGCCGCACGCGCGGCGCCGGCAAGATGCTCGCCGTACTCTCGCTCTGCGCCGTCGTCGGTGCGGGCGGAATCGGCATCGCGACGGCTCCCGGCCGGGCCGAAGCGAAGATGTCTTCGGAGTCTTCGGCGCCGATGCGGAACGTCTCCGGCCTCGCGGCCCCGGTGGTGAAACCCGTTGAACTCGGTGTGACCCCGAACGACGGGGCGCAGGGCGTCAACCCCGCGGCCCTGCCCGCGGTCAAGGCCGTCAACGGCGTCGTGAAAGACGTTGTGCTGGAGCCTGCGTCCGGCGGTGACCGGGTGCGCGGGACAACCAGTCCCGACGGCTCGACCTGGACTGCGGAGGATCCGCTCGAATTCGACACCAAGTACAGGTACAGCTTTACGGTCGCCGACCAGGCCGGACGGGAAACCAAGAAGGCGCAGACATTTGCCACGGTAGCGAAGGCCAACGAGGCGGACGCCGCCGTGTACCCGCTGAACGGCACAACTGTCGGTGCTGGTCAACCCATCGAGATTGTCTTCAGCGAGCCTGTGCTGAACAAGGAGGCCATGGAGAAAGCCGTCACCGTGACAGTTTCCTCCGGTCAGGCCGTGGCGTGGCACTGGTATTCGGACCGGCGCGTCCGGATCCGGCCCGAGGCATTCTGGGCCGCGAACAGCCAGATCAGCGTGGACCTGAAACTCTTCGGCGTGGACTTCGGCAACAAGATGGTCGGCAACTCCGACTCCAAGGTCTCCTTCAAGGTGGGGCCGCAGCGGCTCGCCGTCGTCGACGACACAACGAAAACGATGAACGTCTACTTCGACGGGCAGCTGGTCCGGACCGCTCCGGTCACGCTGGGCGACGCGGACTGGCTCTCACCCACCGGCTTCGCCGTCATCATGGAGCAGGAGCGCACGTCCAAGTTCAACGCCGGCAGCATCGGTCTGAAGCCCGGTGACAAGGGCTACTACCCCCCGCTGACCGTTGAATATGCGAACCGGCTGACCACGTCCGGCGTTTACGTCCACCAGGCCCTCGAATCGGCCTGGGGTGCGGTCGGCAGGTCCAACGTCTCGCACGGCTGTGTGGGCCTGCTCCCGGCCGACGCCACCTGGTTCTTCAACAATATGAAGACCGGCGACGTGGTGCAGACCCTCAACACCGGCGCGCCGCCGGTGGAGCCGCTGGAGGGCTTTGGCGACTGGAACATACCCTGGGCGCAGTACGCCAAACGCTGAGCCCGGCCGGCCGTCGCCGGCCGCCCGGAATTTGCCGGCCGAATCCCGGCGGCAACCGGGGTGGCATCTCGCCCGTCCCGAGGCTCTGGCGGTAGGCTCGTAGGCAGATAATGAGCGTCGCCCGGTTCAGGCCCGGCGGCGCGGACGCCTACGGAAGCGAAACGCAGTGACTGACAATAGTCCCACCCCGCCGAACCGGCAGGATCCGCAGCTGGATCCGGCCAACGATTCCGACGAACCCGCCTTCGAATGGATGAAGACCGCCGCCGCGGGAAGAAATTCCGACATTGCGCCCGGGAACAGTGCGGCAGCAGGGGGGACTGCAGCAGCGGAGGCTGCAGCACCCGGGATTACCGCAGCGGAGGCTGCAACGACGGGGGCCGCTACGCCGGAGGCTGCCGCTCCCGTCCGTCGCCAGCCCGGCGGCCGGGCCGACCGCCGGGCCGCGGAAGCCGCCGTCGAATCGCCCGGCACCACGACGGCCAGGGGACCGGATCAGGGACCGGACAGCGGGAGCGGCGCGGTCTTCAGTGAGCCGCTGGCCACGTCCGCGCTGCAGATCCGGCCTCCGCAGGAAGAGGTGGAGCGCCGGAACGCCGAACGCGAGCACGCGGCGAACGCCAAACCCGTTGCCCCCCGGGTCATGCAGATCCTGCTCGCCGTCTGCTTCCCGATCATCCTGCTGGTGCTGGCAGTCCGCGCCGTCGCCAGCCCCCTGTTCCTCTGGGTGGAGTACAACCGCCCGGGCTTCCCGGGTGACGGCTACGGGTTCAGCACGGACGACCGGATGACCTATGGTTCGTACGCCGTGGACTATCTCAGCAACTGGTCAGGCCCTCGCTACCTCGGGGAGCTCGTGAACCGCAGCGGGGACAAGCTCTTTATGGACGGCGAAGTCAGCCACATGGCTGACGTCAAGCTCGTCATCATGTCCGCGTTCGGGGCAGGAGCCCTGCTGCTGCTGCTGAGCCTCATCGCCGTGATCTACCTGCGGCGCCGCAGCACCGGGGGAGTGCGCCGGGGGCTCTTTGCCGGCTCGGTGGCCACCCTTGCGGTCATCATCGGGCTGGGAACCCTGGCCGTGCTCGGCTGGGAGCAGTTCTTTACCCAGTTCCATGCCGTTTTCTTCGCCAACGGCACCTGGACGTTCTCCCTGCAGGACACCCTGATCCGGTTGTTCCCGGGCCAGTTCTGGGTCGATGGAGGCATCACGATCGGCGGCCTCGTCCTGCTCGTCTCGCTTGGCACCTTGATCCTGACCTGGCCGACGCGCAAGCGCCGCGGCCTGCCAAAGCGCGGAACCGTCGACGGCGGCCCGGCCGGGGACGCTGCGGCTGTCGCCGCTGCGGACGCCCCGGCCGAGGATGCAGCAGACCCCGCCGCGGTGAAAGGATCCCGGTTCCGGTGGTCCAAGGCCCGTAAAGCTGAGGCCCGGCAGGGAGGGGCCGAAGGCGAAGCCCAGGGCACGGTGGCTGTTGAGGCAGCCCCGGCTGGTGTGGGCGCGGCGGCGCAAGACTCCGCCGATCCGGCCGACGGCGTCAGCCGTAGATCCGGTTGATGCGTGCCTCGTAGTCCCGGACGACGGCGGCACGCTTGAGTTTGAGCGAGGGGGTCAGGTGCCCGGATTCCACGGTGAAGTCAGCGGCCAGGATCACGAAGCTGCGGATGGACTCGGCCGTGGACACGAGCGAGTTCGCCTCGTCCACGGCGCCCTGGATAGCCGCCCGGACCAGCTCATTGCCGGTCGCCTCGGCGAGGCCCATCGCCGCAACCTTGTGGGTGGCACACCAGTTCTCCAGTCCTTCCGGATCAAGGTTGACGAGGGCCGAAACGAACGGCCGGCCATCGCCGATCACGATCGCCTGCGCCACCAGCTGATGTTCGCGGATCTTTTCCTCGAGCGGCCCGGGGGCGACGTTCTTGCCGCCGGCGGTCACCAGGAGGTCCTTCTTCCGACCCGTGATCGTCAGGAAGCCGTCCTCGTCGAGGGATCCGAGGTCCCCGGTGCGGAAGAAGCCGTCCACAAATGCCTCGGTGTTGGCCGCGGCGTTGGAGTGGTACCCCTTGAAGACGCCGATGCCCTTAACCAGGATCTCGCCGTCGTCGGCAATCCTGATGGTGGTCCCGGGCACAGGAATGCCGACGGTGCCCACCTTGGTCCGGGTCGGGGTGTTCGCCGTGCACGGCGCCGTCGTCTCGGTGAGGCCGTAGCCCTCGAGGACGGGGATGCCGGCCCCGCGGAAGAAGTGCGCGTCGTGTGAGCTCAACGGACTCGCACCGGAGACCGTGTAGCCCAGTTGGCCGCCGAGGACCTGCCGCAGTTTCGGGTACAGCAGCCGGTCAAAGACCGCATGCTTGGCGCGGGTGACCAGGCCCGGGCCGGCGCCTTTGCCCTGCGCGGCAGCATCGAGGGCCTTCGAGTAGTCGATGGCAACGCCGGCCGCCGTCTCGAACAACCGGGCTTTGCCGGCGAGGGCTGCCTTGTGCGCTGCGCCGGCGTAAACCTTCTCGAGGATCCGTGGCACCACCAGCAGAAACGTGGGCCTGAAGTTGCCCAGGTCCGCCAGCAGCTCCTTGGCGTTGGAGGTGTGGCCCAGTGTAGTGCCGGCGCTCAGGCAGACCACCTGGACGGCGCGGGCGAGGACGTGGGCGAGCGGCAGGAACATCATCGTCCTGGAGCGGGGCTGCAGCAGGATCTCGGGCAGGAACAGCACGATGTTCTTGGCAACGAGGGCGAAGTTCCCGTGCGTGATCTGGCAGCCCTTCGGCCGGCCGGTGGTGCCTGAGGTGTAGACCAGTGAGGCGACGTCGGCGAGTCCCGCCGCGGAGCGGTGCCGTTCCAGCTCGGCGTCGCCCACGCCGGCACCGGCGGCGGCGAGGCTGGCCAGGTTCGGGGCGCCGCCGTCGTCGTCCATCCGGATGACCGGGAGCATCCGGTCCCCGAGGCGGCCGGAGCTGTCCAGGACGCCCTGGACGAGGGCTGCCGTGGCCTGGTTCTCGGCGAAGACGCGCCGGGCGCCGGAATCGTGCAAAATCCACTCGACCTGGCTGGCGGAGGACGTTTCGTAGATGGGGACGGTGATGCCGCCGGCAAACCAGATGGCGAAGTCCACCAAGGTCCATTCATAGCGGGTGGCGGACATCACTGCGACCGTTTCACCAGGGGTGATGCCGCCGGCGACCAGGCCTCTGGCCAGCGCCGTGACCTGGTCCAGGAACTGCTGGGCGGGGATATCTGCCCACCCGGCGGGGCCTTTGCGGGAGTAGAGCGGATGCACAGGATCCTTGGCATGCTGCTCCAGGAGCAGATCCGTCACATTGCTGTCCGGGTCCAGCTCCGCGAGCAGTCCGGTGCTTGCTTCTCTCACAGCCTGGTCTCCGTTCCGGGTTTGCCTGATGGTGGCTGACGTCCCTAGCAATCCTGCCCTAGATCCAGGACGGCATCCACATCCGGAAGCGCCAGTCCTGGTAGCTGATGGTCTCGGCGGTCCAGACCGGGTAGAAGAACGCGGAGATGACTACGGCCGTGACCACGAAAAGCGTCACGAGGTACAGTCCGGAGCGCCGCCGCCAGGGCGGGTCCGCCCGCCGCCCCAGGACCAGGCCCAGGCAGTACACCAGAGCCAGCACGAGGAAGGGCTCGAAGGACACGGCATAGAAGAAGAACATGGTGCGTTCGGGGTACAGGAACCAGGGGAGGTAGCCCGCCGCCACGGCGGAGAGGATGGCCCCCGCGCGCCAGTCGCGCCGGCCGGCCCACCAGAACAGCAGGATGCCAAGGCAGGCTGCGGCGCTCCACCAGATCAGCGGGTTGCCGACCGACAGGATGGCTGTGGTGCAGCTGGCCGCGTCGCAGCCGGGGCTGCCCTGTTTGGGCGACTCGTAGAAAAACGAGGTGGGCCGGCCCAGGACCAGCCAGCTCCAGGCATTGGCCTCGTACGGGTGGTCCGAGCTGAGGCCCTGGTGGAACTTGTAGGCCTCGAGATGGTAGTGGGCGAGGGACCGGACGGAGTCCGGCAGCCAGCCCCATTCGGCGGAGGGGTTGGTCTCGGCCCAGCGCCGGAAGTAGGCGTCTTTGGACCGGAACCAGCCGGTCCAGGAGCCGGCGTAGACCAGGGCGGCCACAGGGACGATGCTCAGGAAGGCCACGATGCCGTCCTTGAGAATGCCGCCGCTGATCCAGCCGTGGATCCCGGCGATCCGGCGTGCGCTCAGATCCCAGACGACGGTCAACAGCCCGAAGCCGGCGAGGAAGAACAGTGCGGACCACTTGGTGCCGACCGCCAGGCCCAGGCACACCCCGGCGGCAAGGCGCCACCAGCGGATGCCGAGCCAGGGACCGGCGGCCAGCTGGAGCGCGGTGGGCCGGCCGCCGGGGGAGGCCCCGGCCTGCCGGCCGAGCCGGTTGGCGAGCCGGCGCCGGCCGTCGTCACGGTCCATCAGCAGCGCGCCGAACGCCGCGAGGATCCAGAACATCAGGAAGATGTCCAGCAGAGCGGTCCGGGACATCACGAGGTGGTGGCCGTCCACTGCCAGCAATACTCCGGCCACCGCCCCGAGGGTCAGCGAGCGGAAGAGCTTCTGCGCGATCAGCGCCAGCAGGAAGATGGACAGGGTGCCGGTCAGGGCCGCGCCGAACCGCCAGCCGTAGGCGTTGTCCGGTCCGAACAGCCACATGCCCGCGGCGATCATCCATTTGCCCACCGGCGGGTGGACCACGTATTCGGGCGTGTCCAGGAGCACACCGGGGTTCCCGGCGATGAAGGAATCGTTGGCCTTCTCCGGCCAGGCCCGCTCGTAGCCGCTGACCAGGAGGGAATAGCCGTCTTTGACGTAGTACGTCTCGTCGAAGACCAGGGTACGGGGTGTGTCCAGCCGGACGAGGCGCAGCAGCCCGCCGATGGCTGCGGTGATGGTGGGAATCAGCCAGAACCACAGCCGGAGCGACGGCGGATAGTCCCGCCAGCTCCGGATGCTGCCGGTCAGGCGCTCTCTGAGGGCCTCGGCGGTGAAAGCCTCCGAGGGGCGGCTGATCCAGCGGTGCCCCTCAAGATTGCGTCCGGGGCTGATGCTGCCTGTACCGGTGGCTGGGGGCGCCGATCCGGCGGAACCGGCCTCGGCAGGCCGCGTGGGGGTCTGCGTCACGTTGCCCATGCTACCTTTCGCCGCCGTCTTCGTCGGTCCGTTCGGCGGTCCTTTCACCGGTCCGCGCCTGAGCCTGCCCGCGCCGGCAGTAGGCTGGACGTGTGGACCATGAACCCAGCACCTCCCCGATTCTTTCCGACGCCGGCGGCGGACCCGCCATCGGCGTAAGCGACGGCGTAGGCGCCGGCACCGGGGTCGGGGCCGGCACCGCACGGGACGAAGTCCAGGATCGGGAGTCGGATCTGGAGTCAGCCGCGGGCCAGGATCTGGAGCCGGCCGCGGGCCCGTGGGCCGGGGGCCCGGGGCGGATCGTGCTGGCCGCGACTCCGATCGGCAACGCCGGCGACGCCACCTACCGGCTGATCGAGCTGCTGAAGACGGCTGACATCGTTGCCGCAGAGGATACCCGGCGGCTGCACCGGCTCGTCACGAACCTCGGCATTACCGTGGCCGGCCGGATCATCAGCTATCACGAGCACAATGAGGCGGCCAAGACCGGCGAACTCCTGGACCAGGTGCGCTCCGGGAAGACCCTCGTGATGGTGACCGACGCTGGCATGCCGTCCGTCTCGGACCCCGGCTTTCGCCTCGTTGAGGGCGCCGTCGCTGCCGGACTGACGGTCACTGCCGCCCCCGGGCCTTCCGCCGTGCTGACGGCCCTGGCGCTGTCCGGGCTGCCGACGGACCGGTTTTGCTTTGAGGGGTTCCTGCCCCGCAAGGCCGGCGAACGGTCCTCCCGCCTCGCGGATCTCGACGCCGAGCGGCGCACCATGGTGTTCTTCGAGGCCCCGCACCGCCTGGAGCCGATGCTCCGCGCCCTGCGCGAACGGTTCGGCGCCGACCGGCGCGCCGCCATCTGCCGCGAGCTGACCAAAACCTACGAGGAAGTCATCCGCGGCACCCTGCGCGAACTGCTCGAATGGGCCGAGAGCAGCGAGGTGCGCGGCGAGATCGCCGTCGTCGTGGGCGGCGCCCCGGAACGGGATCCCGGCAAACCTGAGGACCACGTGGCCGCGGTCAATGCGCTGATAGGGCAGGGCATCCGGCTCAAGGAGGCCGTTGCCGCCGTCGCCGAAGAAGCCAGGGTCAGTAAACGGGAGTTGTACTCCGCCGTTCTCGCCGCCCGGTAACCGTGCGGTAGCCGTGCGGTAGCCGTGCGGTAGCCGTGCGGTACAGCGGTACGGCCGGCGGGATCCGGGGCCGGGGGTGTGGTTGTGCACCTGCACAGGGCTTTCGGCCGGTTGTAGTGCGTACCGGCGTAGACACTCCGGAGAGCCCGGCGGTACCGTGGCAGTAAATCCAGTGCGTCATCGGGGGGCGGGAGACCGTCGAACGAGAGACCGTGCTGGCATCCAATCCGAGTTCACACCGAATTGCCGACGAGGGAGTCAATTGTGACTGTAACCGCCCAGCCCACTGTCACCGCCGAGCGCGAAAGCTCGCTGCTGGCTTCTGTCCCCACCGGCCTGCTGATCAACGGGCAGTGGCGTCCGGCCGCCTCCGGGAAGACTTTCGACGTCGAGGATCCGTCCACTGGCAAGGTCCTGTTGAGCATCGCCGACGCCGGTCCGGAGGACGGGGCCGCAGCGCTGGACGCCGCGGCCGCCGCCCAGGAGTCGTGGGCGAAGGTTCCGCCGCGGGAGCGCGGGGAAATCCTGCGCCGGGCCTTCGAACTCGTCACCGCACGGGCCGAGGACTTCGCGCTGCTGATGACGCTGGAGATGGGCAAGCCGCTGGCCGAGGCCCGCGGCGAGGTCACCTACGGGGCGGAGTTCCTGCGCTGGTTCTCCGAGGAGGCCGTCCGTGCTTTTGGCCGCTATTCGGTGTCCCCGGACGGCAAGTCCCGGCTGCTCGTGACGAAGAAGCCGGTGGGACCGTGCCTGCTGATCACACCCTGGAACTTCCCGCTGGCCATGGCCACCCGCAAGGTTGCCCCGGCCGTGGCCGCCGGCTGCACCATGGTGCTGAAGTCCGCGAACCTGACGCCGCTGACCTCCCAGCTGTTCGCCGCGGTGATGCTGGAGGCGGGGCTGCCGGCCGGCGTGCTGAACGTGATCCCCACGTCCACGGCCGGGGCGACCACCGGTCCGCTGATCAAGGACTCCCGGCTCCGCAAACTGTCCTTCACCGGTTCCACCGAGGTCGGCCGCCGCTTGCTCTCGGACGCCTCCGAAACGGTCCTGCGGACCTCGATGGAACTCGGCGGCAACGCCCCATTCGTGGTGTTCGAGGACGCCGACGTCGACGCCGCCGTCGCCGGGGCAATGCTGGCCAAGCTGCGCAACATGGGCGAGGCCTGCACTGCCGCGAACCGCTTCATCGTCCACGAGTCCGTGGCCGCCGAGTTTGCGGAGAAGTTCGCCGCGAAGATGGCGGACATGACCACGGCACGTGGCACCGAAGCCCACTCCAAGGTGGGCCCGCTGATCGATGCCAAGAGCCGCGATAAGGTCCACGAACTGGTGTCCGACGCCGTGTCCGCCGGTGCGGTCGCGGTGATCGGCGGCTCCGCCGTCGAGGGCCCCGGTTACTTCTACCAGCCGACCATTCTCACGGGTGTCACAGAAGGTACCCGGATCCTTTCCGAGGAAATCTTCGGCCCCGTCGCCCCGATCATTACCTTCGACACCGAGGACGAGGCCGTAAGGCTCGCCAACAACACCGAGTACGGCCTCGTGGCGTACGTCTTCACCAAGGACCTCAACCGGGGCATCCGGATGGGCGAACGGCTGGAGACCGGCATGCTGGGCCTGAACGCCGGCGTGGTCTCCAATGCCGCAGCCCCCTTCGGCGGAATCAAGCAGTCCGGTCTGGGCCGCGAGGGCGGCCTGGAAGGCATCGAGGAATACCTCTATACGCAATACATCGGGATCGCCGACCCCTACGCCGGCTAAGTGCTAAGAAACCAGCCAGGAAAAGTAGGGCATTCTCCCACCGCGGTGCGTCCGCGGCGCTGAGCCACCAGCTGCGGCGCACCCGGCGGAGTCCGTCGTGGATCCTCGACCAGGATCGCACGGCGCTCCGCCGGGGGACATGCTCATTTTTCGCACCCGGGACTGGGCATAATGACACTATGTCCATCCGCTGGGCCCGGCGCGGGGCATGTCCCCTTGGGCGGGTGTCCAGTCCGATTGTCCAGCCCAGGGACA
>NZ_JAXCID010000058.1:0-19546 GCF_035985125.1 Arthrobacter sp. CG_A4
CCCAGAGACCCTGCCGAATCCCGGGAACCGGCCCGGCGATTTAAACCCAAAATCGAGAACCCGCCGCTACCCGACTAATGACCCACGCACCTAGCTAAGTTTCGAGGATTTCGCCGGTGGTCATGTTGACGGCGGGGACGGCTGCGGCCGCCCCGTCGTCGTCGGTGAAGTGCCGGGCCACCGCCGCGGCCAGGGACGGTCCGATCCCCTTTGCGCCCGTGAGCTCCTCCACGGAAGCAGCCCTGATGCTCCGGACCGAGCCGAACTGGGCCAGCAGCGCCTTGCGCTTGGACTCGCCGAGGCCCGGCACGCCGTCGAGCGCGGAGACCGTCATCGCCTTGCCGCGCTTCTGCCGGTGGAAAGAGATGGCGAAGCGGTGGGCCTCGTCCCGGATGCGCTGCAGCAAGTAGAGCCCGGCCGAGGCGCGGGGCAGGATCACCGGGAAGTCGCTGTCCGGCAACCAGACCTCCTCGAGCCGTTTGGCGAGCCCCACGACGTAGACGTCCTCGATGCCGAGCTCGGCGAGGGCTCGGGCCGCGGCGTTCACCTGGGGCTGGCCGCCGTCGACCACCACGAGGTTCGGCGGGTAGGCAAACCTGGTCCGCGGCGCCGGCGTCGTGGTATCCGCAACGGCAACCGCCACGGCCGCGCTGACCCTGGCCTCCTGCGCCGCTTGATGCCCCGGCGTGCGGGCCGCGTCCGCCTGCCCGGCTTTCTCCTGGAGGTAGTTGCGGAACCGCCGCGTCAGCACGTCATGCATCGCGGCGGTGTCGTCGTTCGCGGCGGCGCCGGTGACGGAGAACTTCCGGTACTCGGACTTCTTCGGCAGACCGTCCTCGACCACCACCATGGACCCCACCACGTTGGTGCCCTGGATGTGCGAGATATCAAAGCATTCGATCCGCAGCAGCGCCACCGGCAGGTCCAGCGCCTCCTGCAGCTCCTGGAGCGCCTGCGACCGCATGGTCAGGTCACCCGCGCGCCGCGACTTGTGGAGCGCGAGGGCGTGTTCGGCGTTGTCCCGGACGGTGGACAGCAAAGCGGCCTTGTCCCCGCGCTGCGGGACGCGGACGTCCACGCGGGCCCCGCGCAGGCCGCTGAGCCATTCGGCGAGCTCCACGGCGTTGCTGGGGTCCGTGGGAACCAGGACCTCGCGGGGCAGCCGGCCCTGCAGCCCGGCTTCCTCCCCATAGACCTGCTGGAGCAGGTGCTCCACGAGGTCCGGGGTGGTGGAGTCCTCAACCTTTTCCACCACCCAGCCGCGCTGGCCGCGGATCCGGCCGCCGCGGACGTGAAAGACCTGGACGGCGGCCTCAAGCTCGTCCTCGTGCAGGGCGAAGACGTCCGCGTCGGTGCCCTCGGCGAGGACAACAGCGTTGCGCTCGAAGACCTTCTTGAGCGCCACGATGTCGTCCCGGATGCGGCCGGCACGCTCGTAGTCGAGTTCCGCGACGGCGGCGGCCATGTCCTTTTCCAGCCTCGTGACGAAGGGCTTGGCCTCGCCGCCCATGAACGTGCAGAAGTCCTCGGCCAGGGCGCGGTGGTCCGCGGCGGAGATCCGGCCGACGCACGGGGCGGCGCACTTGTCGATGTAGCCGAGCAGGCAGGGCCGGCCGCTGGCCTCGGCGCGTTTCAGGACGCCGGCGCTGCAGCTGCGGACCGGGAAGACCCGCAGCAGGGTGTCCATAGTGTCCCGGATGGCGCCGGCGGTGTAGGGGCCGAAGTACCGGGTGCCCTTGCGGCGCTCCCCGCGCAGGACCTGGACCCGGGGGTACTTCTCACCCATGGTGACGGCGAGGTAGGGGTAGCTTTTGTCGTCCCGGAACATCACGTTGAATCGGGGCTTGAACTCTTTGATCCAGGTGTATTCGAGTTGCAGGGACTCCAGTTCACTCCCGACGACGGTCCATTCGACGCTGCTCGCCGTGTGGACCATCGCATAGGTTTTGGGCAGCAGCCCGGCGGGATTGGCGAAGTAGGAATTCAGCCGGGATCGGAGACTCTTGGCCTTGCCCACATAGATGACGCGCCCGTGCGGGTCGCGGAAGCGGTACACGCCCGGATTGGTCGGAATCTCACCCGTCTGGGGTCGGTAACTCGCTGGATCTGCCACAGTCCAAGTCTACTGAGCCGGCTGCGGTGTCTCTTACAGGGCTGACCCGGGCACCCGCTGCGTGACGGCCGAGCTGGCCCGTCCGGGCTATTCCGCCGTTTTGCTCTGGTTGTAGCTCGAGGACCGCTCCTGGCCGCTCAACCCGGCGATCGCATCCATGATTCGGTCGGTGACCTGGCGGCGGGCCGGGAGCGAATGGTCCGGGCCGGTTTTGTCGAAGTACAGCGGTTCGCCAACCTTCATGGTGAAGTGCTGCGGTTTGACCGATTTGCTGTCCGCCGGCTGCAGGTTTTCGGTGCCGATCAGGCCCACCGGGATCACCGGCGCCCCGGTGGTCAGGGCCAGCCAGCCGACGCCGGTGCGGCCGCGGTACAGGATCCCGTCGCGGGAACGGGTGCCCTCGGGATAGATGCCGATACCCTTGCCTGCGTCCAGTATCTCCAGCAGGGTCTTCAGCGCCTGGACGCTGGCCGCCTGCTCGCCGCGCTCGACCGGGATAGAGCCGACGGCCTCGAAGAAGGACTTCATGACCCGGCCCTTGACACCGCCGGTGGTGAAGTATTCCGCTTTCGCGAAGAAGGCTACCGGGCGGGGCATGAGGGCCTGGACGATCACGCTGTCCAGGAAGGAGAGGTGGTTCGGCGCCACGATGAACGGGCCCTCTTTCGGCACGTTTTCGAGTCCGATGACCGTGGGGCGGCAGGTCGAGGCGACAAGCCCCCGTGTGGTCCAGCGGATAGCGTCAAACATTGCCATTGATGGGCACCTCGTTCAGGGTCTGCAGTGCGTCGGTGTCCAGGGCACCAGCCAGGATGAAGTCCCGCCTGACGATGATCTCGTGGAGAACGGCGGTGTCCGGAACGACCGCCACGGCGCCGGCCCCGCGGAGTTCGCCGTCGGCCGCAAAGCCCCAGCCTACCCCGATGCAGTCAAGGCCGTTGGCGGCGGCGCCGGCGACGTCCTGGGCGCGGTCCCCCACCATAACGGCGTGTTCTGTGTGCGGACCGGACACCGCTTTCAAGTCGGCCAGTGCGGCGGCTACAATGCCGGCCTTGCCTGAAGCACCGCCCGCTGCTGCCTCGTCGGCGGCCGAGCCGCGGATGGAGTTGAAGAGGCCGGCGATGCCGTGGTGGTCCAGAACGGTGCGGGCGAGGCCCTCGGGCTTCTGGGTGGCGACGGCGATGGGACGGCCAGCCGCTACGAAGGCTTCCAGCAGGGACAGGATGCCCGGGTAGAGCCGGCTCTGCGCGATGCCGGTGGAGCGGTAGTGCGCCCGGTAGATCCGGATGGCGTCGTCCAGTAGGGCGGCCGGAACCCCGGCGGTCTCCGTCAGGGCATGACTGAGTTTCGGGCCGATCATCGTATCCATCAGGGCTTTGTCCGGCACGCTGAGCCCGAGCTCAGTGAGGGCCGCCGCGATTCCGTCCGCAATGCCCTGCGCCGGATCGACAAGAGTGCCGTCCAGGTCAAAGATCACGGGCACTGTTGTAGGGTTCACCGGCCTAGTTTCTCATGTGCGAACGTATGCCGGTAATTCGCATGCTTCAACGGGAATACTTCCGGGGATTCTGCAGCCTAAGCGAGGATGTCGGCCAGGAAGGCTGCCGTGTGGCTCTCCGTGGACCTCGCCACCTGCTCCGGGGTGCCGGTGGCCACGATGCGGCCGCCGCCGGACCCGCCGTCGGGCCCGAGATCAACCACCCAGTCCGCGCTCTTGATGACGTCGAGGTTGTGCTCGATCGTGATGACGGTGTTGCCCTTGTCCACGAGGCCCTGGAGCACCAGGAGGAGCTTCCGGATGTCCTCGAAGTGCAGGCCCGTGGTGGGTTCGTCCAGCACGTAGATGCTGCGCCCGTTGGAGCGTTTCTGCAGCTCCGCCGCGAGCTTCACGCGCTGGGCCTCGCCGCCGGAGAGCGTGGTGGCGGGCTGGCCCAGCCGGACGTAGCCGAGTCCGACGTCGACCAGGGTGGACAGGTGCCGGGCGATCGGCGAGAACGCCGCGAAAAACTCGGCGCCTTCCTCGATGGGCATGTTCAGGACATCGGCGATGGTCTTGCCCTTGTAGTGGACTTCCAGGGTTTCGCGGTTGTAGCGGGCACCGTGGCAGACCTCGCAGGGCACGTAGACATCCGGCAGGAAGTTCATTTCGATCTTCAGCGTGCCGTCGCCGGAGCAGGCCTCGCAGCGGCCGCCCTTGACGTTGAAAGAGAACCGGCCCGGCAGGTAACCGCGGACCTTGGCCTCCGTGGTCTCGGCGAAGAGCTTGCGGATGTTGTCAAAGACGCCCGTGTAGGTGGCCGGGTTGGAACGCGGGGTGCGGCCGATGGGGCTCTGGTCGACGTGCACCACCTTGTCGAGGTGCTCGAGGCCCTGGATGGACTTGTGCCGCCCGGCCACCTGCTTGGCGCCGTTGAGCTTGTTGGCCAGGACCTTGTACAGGATCTCGTTGACCAGGGTGGACTTGCCGGAGCCGCTGACGCCGGTCACCGCGGTGAACAGGCCCAGCGGGAACGTGGCATCCACGTTCAGGAGGTTGTGCTCCTTGGCACCGACCACCTTGAGCTCGCGCTTCTTGTCGTATTTGCGCCGCTTTTTGGGGATCTCGATCTTCTTGCGGCCGGAGAGGTAGTCGCCCGTGAGGGATTCGGTGTTCTCCAGCAGTCCCTGGTAGGAACCGGAGTGCACCACCATGCCGCCGTGTTCGCCGGCGCCCGGTCCGATGTCGACCACCCAGTCGGCTTCCTGGATGGTGTCCTCGTCGTGCTCCACCACGATCAGGGTGTTGCCGAGGTCCCGCAGCCGGGTGAGCGTCTCGATCAGGCGGCGGTTGTCCCGTTGGTGCAGCCCGATGGAGGGCTCGTCAAGGACGTAGAGCACGCCTACGAGGCCGGAGCCGATCTGGGTGGCCAGCCGGATGCGCTGGGCTTCGCCGCCGGACAGGGTGCCGGAGGGCCGTTCCAGGTTCAGGTACTCCAGGCCGACGTCGAGCAGGAAGGTCAGGCGGGCCTGTATCTCTTTGAGGACCTGGTGGGCGATCTGGGATTCGCGGCCGGTGAGCACCAGGTTGTCGAGGAAGTGCGCACAATCGCGCATCGGCAGGGCCGCGACGGCGGCAATGGACTTCCCGTTGATCAGCACCGAGAGCGACGCCGGGTTCAGCCGGGCGCCGTTGCAGGCCGGGCACGGGATCTGCCGCATGTATTCCTCATAACGGTCCCGGGCCTTGTCGGAGTCGGTTTCGAGGTGCTTCCGGTGGACGTACTGGATGACGCCTTCGAAGCCGGTACTGTACTTGCGCTCGCGGCCGAAGCGGTTGCGGTACTGCACCACCACCTTGTGGTCCTTGCCGTGCAGCACCGTTTGGCGGGTGTCCTCGGAAAGCTTGTCCCACGGGGTCTTCATCGAGAACCCGAGTTCCTTGGCAAGTCCGCCGAGCAGCCGGTTCCAGTATTCCGTCGTCGCCGTCCCGAGCGACCACGGCGCGATGGCGCCCTCAGCGAGGGAGAGTTCGCCGTTCGGAATGATGAGTTCCTCATCGACTTCGAGCTTCGTGCCGATGCCGCTGCAGGCGGAGCAGGCGCCGAAGGGGTTGTTGAACGAGAAGGAGCGGGGCTCGATTTCGTCGATGGCGAGGGGGTGCTCATTGGGGCAGGCCAGGTGCTCAGAGAACGCCCGGATCCGTTCCGGGTGGTCCGCGTCGAGATCGACGAATTCGGCAAGGATCCGTCCCTCCGCCAGGCCGAGGGCGGTTTCCACCGAGTCGGTGAGGCGCTGGCTGATGCCGTCTTTCACCACGAGCCGGTCCACCACCACTTCGATGGTGTGCTTGAACTGCTTGCCGAGCTTGGGCGGATCGCTCAGCTGGATCAGCTTGTCATCAACCCGGGCGCGTGAGTAGCCCTTCGCCGTAAGCTCCTTAAACAGCTCGACGAACTCGCCCTTACGGCCCCGGACGACGGGGGCCAGGACCTGGAAACGGGTGCCCGCCGGCAATTCCAGCAGCTGATCCACGATCTGCTGCGGGGTCTGCTTCGCGACGGGTTCCCCGCACATGGGGCAGTGCGGGCGGCCGACACGGGCCCACAGCAGGCGCATGTAGTCGTAGATCTCGGTGATGGTGCCCACCGTGGAGCGGGGATTCTTGCTCGTGGACTTCTGGTCGATGGACACCGCGGGTGAGAGGCCCTCGATGAAGTCGACGTCGGGCTTGTCCACCTGGCCAAGGAACTGCCGGGCGTAGGCGGAGAGCGATTCGACGTAGCGGCGCTGGCCCTCGGCGAAGATGGTGTCGAAGGCGAGGGAGGACTTTCCGGATCCTGAGAGCCCGGTGAAGACAATCATGGAGTCGCGCGGCAGGTCGAGGTCCACGTTGCGGAGGTTGTGCTCGCGCGCTCCTTTGACGATGAGGCGTGACATGTCCGGTCGCTTCACCTCGGGGCGGGCATCGATCACGCGGCCCGGTTGTGCGGCTCGCACCGGAACCGCGACCATCGGAACTGCACTCCCCGGAACTGCGCTCTCCGGAACTGCGGGGGTCTGGGAATCAACGGCTGGATGTTCAGCTACGGCTTTAGGCACGCTACTAATGCTAATCGAAAACTTCTTCGAATATCCATTCCCGGCTGTGTCCCGGGCCGGGGAAACCCGCCCCGTGTGCTACCGGTGCTGCTCGCGGTCGTACGCGGCTGCGAGCAACTGCACGGCCTCAGCGAAGCTCGCGCCCCGGGTCTTCGCCGCGGCGGCGAACTCGGCCGCGGCGGCGGACAGGGAGCTCCAGGCCTCATCCCGGGCGCAGACCACCGTCCCGTTCCGGCCCCGGGTGATCACGACGCCGGCACCCTCGAGTTCCTTGTAGGCGCGCGCCACGGTATGCGGCGCGACGCCCAGCTCGCCGGCGAGGCTGCGCACCGCCGGGAGCCTGGTTCCGGCCGGCAGTGTTCCGCGGTCTGCCCGTTCAATGACAGTAAGCCTGAGCTGTTCGAAGAGGGGCACGGAGCTGGCCGGGTTGGGCCGCCAGGCACCGGGAAAGGGTGTGGCCGAGGTCACTGCGGGGCTCACTGTTCCGGCCCGCCCGGTCCTTGCGGCTGTTCGCGGCCAGCGAACTGCGCCTCATACAATTTCGGGTAAAGCCCGCCCCCGACCATAAGCTCCCGATGGGTTCCGCGTTCAACGATCCGTCCTTGGTCCATGACCAGAATTAGATCAGCGTCGCGGACGGTGGACAAGCGGTGGGCAATTACGAAGCTGGTCCGGCCTTGCCGGAGCCGATGCATCGCCTGGCGGATTTGGGCCTCGGTCCGGCTGTCAACGGAGCTGGTGGCCTCGTCGAGAACCAGGATGCTGCGCGCCGCCAGTTGCGCCCGGGCGATTGAGATGAGCTGGCGCTGCCCGCGGCTCAGCGTGTCGCCGTCGTTGCCGAGCATCGTGGCGTAGCCGGCCGGCAGGGCCCGGACGAACTGGTCCACGTGGCTGGCCTGCGCCGCGGCGACGATCTCGGCGTCGCTGGCGCCGGGGCGGCCGTACTCGATGTTTTCCCGGATGCTGCCGGTGAAAAGCCAGGCGTCCTGCAGCACCGTGGCGAAGGCGGCCCGCAGCTCATCCCGCGACAGCCCTGCGATGTCCGCCCCGTCGACGGTGATCCGGCCCGAATCCAGCTCGTAGAACCGCATCAGGAGGTTCACCACCGTGGTCTTGCCGGCGCCCGTCTGGCCGACGATCGCCACGGTCTGCCCCGGCTCCACGGTGAAGGAGAGGTCCCGGACGACCGGGGTGTCCGGGCTGTAGCCGAAGGTGGCGTGCTCGAAGGTGACGCGGCCTTCGGCGCCGGCGCCGGCGCCGGGCGCCGTGATCGGCGCCGGGATCGGCGCTGCGGCCGTGACCGGGCAGTACCCGGCGGCCGCGGCGGGGCGATCGGCCGGGATCTCCGGCGCGTCGAGCAGGGCAAAAACACGCCCGGCGGAGACCAGGCAGGACTGCAGGAGGGTCAGCATGCCGCCGATCTGCCCCATCGGCTGGCTGAAGAGCCTGCTGAACTGGATGAACGCCTGGATGCCGCCGATCGTCATGGCCCCGGCGGTGACCTGGAGCGCCCCCACCACGGCGACGGCGATGTAGTTGAGGTTGGAAACGAAGACCATCAGCGGCTGCACGACGCCGGACATGTACTGGGCGCGGGCGCTGGCCCGGTTAAGCTTGTCGTTGCTGTCCTTGAAGCTGGCGGCGGACGCGTCCTGCCGCCCGAACGCCTTGATCACTTCATGGCCCGTGACGAACTCCTCCAGCTGGGCATGCAACTCCCCGGTACTCGCCCACTGCGCGGTGAAATGCGGCTGCGATTTACGGGCCACCAGCACGGTGATCAGGGTGGAGACCGGGACGGACACCAGCGCGATGACGGCCAGGACCGGTGAAATCCACAGCATCATGGCAAGCGCGCCGGAGAGCATCAGAAGGGACATGATCAGCTGGTTGAGCAGTTGGCTGAGCGCCTGGGAGATATTGTCGACGTCGTTGGTCGCGCGGCTCAGCACGTCCCCGCGGTGCTGTTCGTCGAAGTGACTGGACGGCAGCACATGCAACTTTTCCTCGACCGAGGCCCGGAGATCGTAACTGAGGCGCTGGACGGCCCTGGCCGTCAGGGCACCCTGGATCCAGCTGAACAGGGAGGCGCCGAGGTACATCAGGGATACCACTGCCAGCAGCACCGCGAGTTTCTCCTGGCTGAAGGTGCCGCCAATCACGCCGTCGACGACGACGTCGGTAGCGTCACCCAGCAGCTTGGGTGCTGCCACGTTGAGCGCGACGAAGGCGCAGGTGGCCGCGACGGCGCCGGCCATCCGCCATTTCGACGGGCGGAGGAGACCGAGCAGCCTGCCGGTGGTACCCAAACCGGAAGGTTCCCTGCCCGCGGCAAGGTCATCGGCCAGGGGCCGGTCCCCGGCCTTCGCGGTTGTGGAGGTGACGGCCGGCTGCCCGGCATCGGCATCGGCCAACGCCTCGGCCGACGGCAGGATCCCGGCCTCGAGGGCCGGTTCCCGGCTCACAGAGTCCCCTCCGGGACGAGTTGGGAGGCAGCAATTTCCTGATAGCTCGTGGAGGACTCCATCAGTTCGCTGTGCGTTCCCTGCGCCACAACGCGCCCGTTGTCCAGCACCAGGATCAGGCCGGCGTCTACGATCGTGGATACCCGCTCGGCCACGATCAGCACGGTCGCCGAACCCAGCAGTGGCCCCACGGATTCCCGGAGCCGATAGTCCGTGCCGTAGTCCAGCGCGGAAAAACTGTCGTCGAAGAGGTAGACGGGGGCCTGACGGAGCAGGGCGCGGGCGATGCACAGCCGCTGCCGCTGGCCGCCGGAGAAATTGGTGCCGCCCTGGCTCACGGGCGAGTCCAGCCCCTGCGGGAGCCCGCGGACGAACTCCCCGGCCTGCGCCGTTCCCAGCACCCGCCAGAGCTCTGCGTCGGTGGCGCCCGGCGCCCCCATGCGCAGGTTATCCGCCAGGGTCCCGGTGAACAGGTACGACTGCTGCGGCACGAGGGCGATGAGTCCGCGGAGCGCCGTCAGCGGGAAGTCACGGATGTTGCGGCCGCCGACGCGGATCTCGCCTCCGGTGGCATCCAGGAAACGGGGCAGCAGATTCAGCAGCGTGGTCTTGCCGCTGCCGGTGGCACCAATGATCGCCGTCGTGGTGCCGGGCACCGCCGTGAACGTTACGCCTTCGAGAACAGGCGCTTCGGCGCCGGGGTAGGCAAAGGTGACGCCCCGGAACTCCACGGTGTTTCTGGTGGGGCCCGTGACCGGGCTCCTGCCGGCGTCGACCGCCTCGGCGTCGACCGCCCCGGCATCGGCTGCACCGGGGCCATCCGTGATGGCGGGGGCCGTGTCCAGCACGGCCTGGATGCGTTCGGCGCAGGCGGCGGCACGCGGTGCCGTCATGAACACGTACATGGCCATCATGATCGCAATCAGGATCTGCAGGATGTAGGCGATGAACGCCGTGAGGGCGCCGAGCCGCATCTCGCCGGACTGGATCCGGAAGCCGCCGAACCAGACGACCCCGACCGAGGACAGATTGACCACCAGCATGATCAGCGGCATCATCCCGGCAACGAGCAGCGCCGACTGCGTGTTGTTCCCGGTGAGGTCCTTGTTGGCCCCGTCGAAGCGGCGGATCTCATGGCCCTGGCGGACAAAGCCCCGGATGACGTTGGCGCCGACTATCTGCTCCCGAAGGATCCGGCTGATCCGGTCGATAAGTTCCTGGCCCTGCCGGTAGAGCGGAATGAGACGGCGGACAATCACGGCCATGATGACCGCGAGCACCGGCACTACCGCCGCCACCAGGCCGGAAAGTGCGATGTCCTGGTTCATGGCCAGCACGATGCCGCCGAGGAAGATGGCCGGCGCCGCGATGAGCATGGTGAAGACGAGTACCGCGAGGTTCTGGATCTGCGCGACGTCGTTGGTGGCCCGGGTGACCAGGCTCGGGGCGCCGAAGGCCGCGACTTCCTGGGAGGACAGGGACTGCACTTTGTCGAACAGTTCTTCGCGCAATTTCCGGCCCATCTCCATGGCCACGATGGCGCCCAGATAACCGGCCGCGACGGCGGCCAGGACCTGGACCGCGGCAATGCAGGCCATCCAGGAACCGAGTTGTGGGATCTCCGCGGTATTGCCGCCGACGATCCCGTCGTCGATGATGGCGGCGTTCAGGGTGGGAAGGAGCAGGTTGGCGGTGGTCTGGACGAGCTGCAGCAGGACAATCGCCAGTACGGTCACCTTGCGGGCGGATAACAGCCGCCCCATCAGGCCAAGTAGCACCGAACCTCCATCAATAGATCAGGGCCCGGATCCGGAATCGCGTGGCGGCCGCCCCCACGCCGCCCCGTCATTGTAGCCCCGCCGCGGTGTGCATCGGGGTCACACGGCTGCCGGGATTTTCCATCGGCCGTGAATGACCCCGACACTGCTCAGCTTCGTTTCCGGGCGACGGCAAAAATCCGCCGGAAGGGGAACACCGTTCCGTGCGCGCCGGCCGGGTATGCCCTGGCCAGCCCGGCCGAGTATTCGGCTTCGAACTCGCGGGCATCCCCGGCGGACAAGGCCGCAAGGACGGGGCGGAGTCCCGTGCCGCGGACCCACTCCAGCACGGGGTTCTCCCCCGGGAGCAGCTGCTGGTAGGTGGTCTCCCAGGCGTCGGCGTCACAGCCGGCGTCGAGCATGATCTTCAGGTAGTCAGCGGGCTCCCCCACGACGTCCTCGTGGCGCAGCACCCCGGCGAGCCGGCCGGACCAGGCGCCGGACTCGGCCAGCCCGCGCATCAGCGTGTGCGAGGGGGACGAAAAATTGCCGGGAACCTGCAGCGCGAACCAGGCCCCGGGCTTCAGCGCGGCAAGCCAGCGCGGCAGCAGCTGCCGGTGGCCGGGAACCCATTGCAGGGCGGCGTTGGTGACCACCACGTCGGTCCCCCCGGCCGGCGTCCACCCGGCGATGTCGGCGAGGCTGAACGACAGATTGGGCGCCGTCCCGGCATAGGCGCCGGACCTGGCCAGCATCTCCGGCGAGGAATCCAGGCCCACAATCCGGGCCTCGGGCCAACGGTCCGCGAGTGTGGCCGTCAGGTTGCCGGGACCGCAGCCGAGGTCCACCACGTGCTGCGGGGCGTCGGCATGAATCCGGCCCGTCAGGTCAAAGTAGGGCCTGTCCCGGTAATCGCCGAACTGCACATATTTGGCGGGATCCCATTCCACGTTTTCCTCCAGTCACCGGCACGCACGCAACACTCGTAGCCTAACCCCGGCAGAGCAGCCCGCCCCCGGGGCCCGGGGCGGAGCCTGCGGCCACTAAGCTGGAGAGCGATGAAACTCGATGATCAGCTCCCCGCCCCGGCCGCCCGTGTCCCAGGCCGGAACGGCCTCGATCCGGACGAGCTGTACACCCGCTTTGTCGACTGGACGGAGAGCCGCGGCCTGGCCCTCTACACCGCGCAGGACGAAGCCATCATGGAGCTGGCCTCCGGCGCCAACGTCATCCTGGCGACGCCCACCGGCTCCGGGAAGTCGCTCGTCGCGATCGCGCTGCACTTCCAGGCCATGGCCCGCGGGCAGCGCAGCTACTACACGGCGCCGATCAAGGCGCTCGTGTCCGAGAAGTTCTTTGCCCTGTGCGAGATCTTCGGCGCCGAGAACGTCGGCATGATCACCGGGGACTCCGGCGTCAACCAGGACGCCCCGATCATCTGCTGCACCGCGGAGATCCTCGCCAACACTGCGCTCCGTGAAGGAGCGGCCGCCGGGCTGGGCGCCGTCGTTATGGACGAGTTCCACTTCTACGCCGACCCGCAGCGCGGCTGGGCCTGGCAGGTGCCGCTGCTGGAACTCCCGCAGGCCCAGTTCCTGCTGATGTCCGCGACGCTGGGCGACGTCAGCCGCTTCGAGGCCGGCATCAGCGAACTGACCGGACGCCCGACGACGACCGTCAGTTCCGCGGAGCGCCCCATCCCGTTGCACTACTACTACGAGCAGACGCCCGTGCACGAGACCCTCGAGGAGCTGCTCGCCACGAAGCAGGTCCCGGTCTACGTGGTGCACTTCAGCCAGGCCGAGGCGATCGAGCGGGCCCAGAACCTGATGAGCGTCAACGTCTGCACCCGTGAGGAGAAGGACAGGATCGCGGAGCTGATCGCCGGCTTCCGGTTCGCTGCCGGCTTCGGCAAGACCCTGAACCGGCTGGTCCGGCACGGGATCGGCGTCCATCACGCCGGGATGCTGCCGAAGTACCGCCGCCTCGTCGAGCAGCTGGCCCAGGCCGGACTGCTTAAGGTCATCTGCGGCACGGACACCCTCGGGGTGGGCATCAACGTGCCCATCCGTACCGTGCTGTTCACGGCACTGAGCAAGTACGACGGCGTCCGCACCCGGGTACTGAACTCCCGCGAGTTCCACCAGATCGCCGGCCGCGCCGGCCGCGCCGGCTACGATACCGCCGGGACTGTGGTGGTCCAGGCGCCGGAGCACGTGACGGAGAACGTCAAGGCAATGGCGAAGGCCACCGCCAAGTTCGGCGACGACCAGAAGAAACTCCGCCAGGTGGTCAAAAAGAAGCCGCCCGAGGGTTTCGTGTCCTGGGGCGAGCCCACCTACACGCGCCTCGTGGAATCCGTCCCGGACCCGCTGACTTCCAGCTTCACCGTGACCCACGCGATTCTCATGAACCTGATGGAACGCCCGGGTGATCCTTTCACGGCCACCCGGCGGCTGCTCACCGAGAACCACGAGCCGCGCTCCTCCCAGCTGCAGCTGATGAAGAAGGCCCTCGGCATCTACCGCGAACTGCTGGCGGCCGGCGTCGTGGAGCGGATCCCGCTTCACGAGCAGGGCCGGGACGGCCGCACCGTCCGGCTCACGGTCCACCTGCAGCCCAATTTCGCCCTGAACCAGCCGCTGTCCCCCTTCGCCCTCGCGGCGCTCGACCTGCTGGACCCGGAGTCGCCGTCGTACGCCCTGGACGTGGTGTCCGTCATCGAGTCGACGCTGGAGAAGCCCCGGCAGATCCTCTCCGCACAGCAGAAGAAAGCCCGCGGCGAGGCGATCGCGGCGATGAAGTCCGACGGCATCGACTACGACCAGCGGATGGCCATGCTCGAGGACGTCACCTATCCGATGCCGCTCGCGGAGATCCTGGGCGGGGCGTTCGACGTCTACCGCAAGGCCGCCCCGTGGATCGGGGACTTCGAACTTGCACCCAAGTCCATCATCCGGGACATGTACGAGCGCGCCATGAACTTCGGCGAATTCGTCCAGTTCTACGGCCTGGCCCGCTCCGAAGGCATCGTGCTGCGCTACCTCGCGGACGGCTTCAAAGCCCTGCGCCAGACCGTGCCGCAGGACGCCCTCCGCGAGGACCTCGAGGACCTCATCGCCTGGCTCGGCGAACTGGTCCGCCAGGTGGACTCGAGCCTGCTGGACGAATGGGAGGAGCTCACCTCCGGTGCCGCGCCGACCCCGCACAACGCTCCCCCGCCGCCGCCGCCGTCGTTGACCTCCAACGTCCGGGCGTTCCGGGTGATGGTGCGCAACGAGATGTTCCGCCGCGTGGAACTGTTCGCGGACGAGGCAGCCACGGCCCTGGGCGAGCTCGACGGCGGGTCCGGCTGGGACGCCGGGCGCTGGGAAGACGTGCTGGATGACTACTTCGACGAACACGACGACATCGGCACCGGCCCGGACGCCCGCGGCCCTGGCCTGCTGATCATCACCGAGGAGCCCGGGGCGTGGAAAGTGCGGCAGATTTTCGAGGACCCGGCCGGCAACCACGACTGGGGCATCTCGGCCGAGGTGGACCTCGGGGCGTCCGACGAGACCGGCACCGCCGTCGTGCGGGTGACCGACGTCAACCGGCTGTAGCCCCACGTAAACTTCAACAATGAATCTAATCCGGCCCGCGACGGCAACCGATGTCCCCGTAATCCTGCAGATGATCCATGACCTGGCCAGCTACGAGAAGGAACCCGACGCCGTCCGGAACACCCCGGAGATGCTCACCGCGGCGCTCTTCGGCGACAATCCGCGGGTGTTCGCCGCGATGGCCGAGAACGGGGCCGGCCAGGTCCGCGGCTTCGCCCTCTGGTTCCTGAACTACTCCACCTGGGAGGGCGTCCACGGCATCTACCTCGAGGACCTGTACGTGCGGCCGGAGGCCCGCGGCGAAGGCCACGGCAAGGCGCTCCTGCAGCACCTTGCGGCGACCGCCCTCGAGCGCGGCTACGCGCGCGTCGAATGGAGCGTCCTGGACTGGAACGAACCCTCGATCAATTTCTACAAAAAGCTCGGCGCCGCCCCAATGGAGGAATGGTCCACTTTCCGCCTCACCGGCGACGCGCTGCAAGCCTTCGGCGCCCGGACGGCCGAATCCCGTGGCTGAACGGGACGCCGCTGACCTGCCGATGACCGGCCCCGGTGCCGCGGACCTGCTCGAGGCGGACAGCCGGGTCCGCCACACCATCAAGGCGCGGCACGAATTTCGCGGCATGCGAACCGCGGAGCACTACTTCGAGGTGCCGCTGGACCACTTCGGCGACCCGTCCGGCGAGACCATCACGGTGTTCGCCCGCGAGTACGTCTCCACGGACCACAGCCCGGAGCAGGCCGCGCAGCTGCCCTGGCTGATGTACCTGCAGGGCGGGCCCGGCGGCCGCGGCACCCGGCTCCCGGCGCTGGCCGGCTGGAGCAAGGCCGCCGCCCAGGACTTCCGCATCCTCATGCTGGACCAGCGCGGCACCGGCCTGTCCTCCCCGATCGACCGCAACACCCTGCCGCTGCGCGGGAACGACGCCGGCCAGGTGGAGTACCTCTCCTGCTTCCGGGCGGACTCCATCGTCGCCGACGCCGAGGCCGTCCGGCACGCCCTGGGATCCGGGCCATGGACCGTCTACGGCCAAAGCTACGGCGGCTTCTGCGCGCTCAGCTATCTCTCCTTTGCCCCCGAGGGCCTGCGCGAGGTGCTGGTCACCGGCGGGCTGGCCCCGCTGACCGGCCCCGCGGACCGGGTCTACCAGGCCACTTTCCGGCGCGTCGCGGCCCGCAATGCCGAGTACTTCGGCTGGTATCCCGAAGACCGCGAAACGGTCACCCGGATCGCGCGGCACCTTCGCGAAACGGAAGAATTCCTGCCCGACGGCGTCCGGCTCACGGTGGAGCGCTTCCAGATGGTGGGATCGTTCCTGGGCGGCAATACCCGGGTGGATGCCCTGCACCATCTGCTGGAGGACGCCTTCGTCGGCACCTCCGACGGCCACCGCCTCTCGGACGCTTTCCTGGAACAGGTCCGCGGGCTTGTCTCCCGGTCCGCCAATCCGCTCTACGCACTGATGCATGAATCCATCTACGCGCAGGGCATGTCCACCGGCTGGGCCGCCCGGCGCGTCCGGCGGGACTTCCCGGCGTTCCACCCGGACGCCGCTGAGCCGCTGCTGACCGGGGAGATGGTCTACCCCTGGTACTTCGAAGAGGACCCGGCGCTCCGCCCGCTGCGGAACGTCGCCCGGCTGCTGGCCGAAAAAAGCGGCTGGCCGCCGCTTTACGATCCGGAACGGCTCGCCCGCAACACCGTCCCGGTCGCCGCTGCCGTCTACACCGACGACATCTACGTGGACCAGGAGCTCTCGCTGGAGACCGCTGCGGCGGTCCGCGGCCTCCAGGTCTGGGAATCCGCGGATTTCCACCATGACGGCATCGCAGACGACGGCGAAGGGATCTTCGCCCGGCTGCTCGGTATGACCCGCTCCGTCCGCGGCTGACCTCCCCCGGGCCCCCGGTCCCGGGCCGCCTGAAAGCGGGTCGATCCGCCGGCTACGCTTCAGCCGAGGGCAAGGCGCTGCTACAGGGCGTCGTCGATACCTCTGGGTCTTTGGCCCCTTGCCCGCGCCCGGCCGGGGCAGCACCATAGGGTAGGTCGAGCACATGGGATTTGCCGGCAGGGAAGCACACACCTGATGGCCCGGATCAAACAGCACGGGCGGACGGGAGAAACCGGCCGGCTGCGCGCGCGGGCGCTCGAACCCTTGCGGGCGCTTGCGTGGACCGGCGTTGTCATCGGGGTGAATGGATGTGGGGGCTCGTCCCGTCCCGCGAAAGGAAAGCGATGTCCCAAAGGCGCGTATATGACCACACGGCTGCGTTGCTCCGGCAGCCGGATCCACACTCCACCGTCAGCCTTGAGCTGATCCGTCTGGCGTCCCTGGCTGCGTCGAGCCACAACACCCAGCCATGGAAGTTCCTGGTTACGCCGGATGCAATCACGATCCAGCCCGACCGCACCCGTAGCTGCGCCGTCGTCGACCCCGACGACGCGCACCTGTTCAAGAGTCTCGGCTGCGCGGCCGAGAACCTCGTCCAGGCGGCCAACGCCCGGGGCCAGGCCGCCGAAGTCTCCTTTGACCCGGCCGGACAGGTCATCGTCGTGCGCCTCAAACCGTCCAGCACTCTCGGGCCGACCCCGCTCTCGGCCGCGATCGAGACACGTCAGTGCACCCGCGGGACGTATGACGGCCAGCCCGTCAGCAGCGAAGACCTCGCGGCCCTCAAACAGGCCGGCAGCATTGAAGGTGTGCAGTGCATCCTCCTCTGTGACCGGGGGCAAATCGACACTGTGGCCGGTTTCGTGACACGCGGCAACCTCACGCAGTTGAATAACAACGCCTTCCGTCGCGAGCTTGTGTCCTGGATCCGCTTCAACCCCGCCGCCGCGCTGCGCCGGGGAGACGGACTCGCCGGCCTCACCACGGACCAGCCGCCAATCCCGACACCGGTCGGAAAGCTCTTCTCCCGGGCGCTGATCAGAGCCGGAGCACAGGCACAAAACGATGCGGAGCACATCGCGAGCTCCCCCGGGGTGGCGATCTTCGCCACCACCGGCAATGACGCGCGGTCCTGGGTGGCGGCCGGCCGCGCCTACCAGCGCTTCGCCCTTCAGGCCGAGGCCCTCGACATCCGTTCAGCCTTCGTCAACCAACCGATCGAAGTACCCGGGCTGCGCCGCGAGTTCGAATCCTGGCTGGGCCTCACCCACGAATGCGCGCAGCTCGCCGTGCGCTTCGGTCACGGCCCGAAGCTTCCCTACAGCCTGCGCCGACCCGTCCAAGAGGTCCTCGTCAGCAGCTCCGCCCAGGCAGGGCCACTGCCCGGCACGGCCGCTACATGACCATCACGACTGGCTGTCCGGTGCAACCGCATAGCCTTCCCGTGTTTCGCCGGCAGCCGGTGTAGCTCCATGGCTACCGACGCCCACGGCATGGTTTCGCGCCGCTCAGTGGTGCGGGGGCTCGGGTTGGGTGGCGCCACCATCGTCGTGACTGCCGCGGGCCTCGTCAGCTACCGCGCTTTCGATAACGGGGTGATGGATGCTGGATCCGGCGCGCCCTACGACGCATGGATGCACTGGCGTACCGACCCGACACCGCTCGGGGCGGTCGGGGCGGCGATCCTGGCCGCGAGCCCCCACAATCAGCAGGGCTGGACTTTCCGCGTGACCGCTCAGGCTGTCGACGTGTTTGCGGATCCGACACGGGAGATGCCGATGACGGATCCATTCTTGCGGGAACATCACGTCGGCCTCGGCTGTGCCCTCGAAAATCTGGCCCGCGGGTATCGGCCAGAGGTGATTCTGATGCCCTCCGCCGCCGATCCCACCCACGTGGCGTCGGTGACGTTGATCCCGGTGGAGGCTGCGACCTCCTCTCTGCACGACGCCATCGGCGACCGACACTCAAATCGTGGACCCTACGAAAGCATGGCCGTTCCGGATGGTGTGCTAAGAGACCTGGCTGGCCCCACCGGGGATAGCGATGTCCGGGTTCACTGGCTCACCTCACCGAAGGAGAAGGAGGCATTCAGTACGATCGTGATCGATGCCACCCGGGCGATTATCGATGATCGCGGCCAGTCGGAGGAGTTCTTCATCCGGTTCAGGAACAACCGTGACGACATCGACCGGTTCCGCGACGGCGTCACGCTCGACGGGCAGGGGCTTGCCCCGCTCACCCTCACCCTCGCCAAGCTCCTGCCCGCCTATTCACGTGCTGAGGGTGACCAGTTCTGGCTTGACCAGACCCGCACCGTTCACACCGCGACGGCGGCCGCTTTCGGTGTGGTCACCGTCGCGGCTGCCGACGACCCGCGGCTGCGGCTGGCCGGCGGACGGCTTCTGCAGCGGGTTCACCTCGGTGCCACCTCACGGGGTTTGGGCCTGCAGCACATGAACCAGGTCACCGAACGGATGGATCGCGAACGCGACCAGAGTCTTCCCGCATCATTTGCCCCGCTCCTACGGGAACTTCTGCCCGCCGGAGTTGTGCCGTTGGTCGCGTTCCGACTCGGGACTCCCGTGCGGGCATCCCGACCCAGCCCCCGGCGCCCGCTGCAGGAGGTGCTCCGGTGAACGGGATCCTGCGACGCCAGCGCATCGCACGGCGGCTCGGGATCGCGGGCGCAGTTCTCGGCCTGGTCGCGGGGGCAGTTCAAGCCACCGCAGGAGCCCGGATCCCGCAGTGGACCGGCGACAAGAACAGTCCCCTTGAACTGGGCATGCTCACTGTGATTCTCTCTCTCGTCGCGCTGCTCAGCGCGCTCACCCTAGGACGAACTCCGCTGTCCACACCGCACCGGTTGGCGGCGGCGACGGGACTGCTCATCCCGGGGCTGCTGTGCTTTACGACGGTCGGGACCCTGTGGTACCTACCCGGCGGACTATTGCTGGCAGCCACTGCTCTCGCAGTCAGCGCGGGTGCAAGCCGTGCGTCACGCCACTTCGTTCTGACGCAGTGGCGTGCCGGACTAGTGACAATGCCGTTCGGTTAGCGGCCTGGGTCCGGCGTCAAGGCTGTGGGAGATCGGCGTGTCACCGGGTTAAGTAGGCGTGGCTCCTGTTTGAGTAGT